>NZ_JBFRGC010000007.1:0-293692 GCF_052115145.1 Paenibacillus sp. 2TAB26 | reverse complement strand
GAGGCACAAAGGAGAATTGAAGAATATTTGCATTTCTATAATAACGAGCGACCGCAGAGAAAACTAAAAAAACTGACGCCTGTTGCTTACAGACGTCAGCTTTCTGCCTAGGTGTTTTTTGCAATGTCTACAAATAGGGGTCTTGACCACGACGAATTGGGGGTTTTCTATTATGATGGCTTCAACAGAGCAAAAGCGCTGCCTTACTTTTCACTAGCCTTGTTTTCGCACGCGAACCAATCTGTTTAGTCCGCACTAAAAAAAGGCTGCATCTAAAGTAGAAAAATCTACGATAGGAGCATCCTCTTCTACCACAGCTGCACTCTGACCTTACTTGCTGGAATCCTTTTCTATAACCGTAAGCGGGCCAAACGGGTCCGCAGATGAATCTTCATCTGCTTCGACAAAGCGCTTAAGCGCAAACAGTTTATTTTCCCAATAACGCTCATAATAGGCCAGCCATCGCTTCAGCTCAAGGAGAGGCTCAGGATCGAGCCGGTAACGTGTTTCCCGTCCAACCTTCCTATCCTTAACGAGTCCAGCATCCGCCAAAACACGCAAATGCTTCGAAACCGCCGTACGGCTCATCGTGAAATGACCGCTTATAACGGTAACCGGCAGCTCCTCATCCCCAAGCAAATGCAGCAGCTTGCGACGCGTTGGGTCAGCAATAGCCTGAAACACATCATGCTTTGGTGCGGGCTTAGCCATATTAGGCCTCTACATAAGTGCTAAGTTTCTGAACAAGACCAACCCAGCCGCCTGACATGCGATCACGAACCTCTGCATGCGACTGTCCGAACTCAGTAACTTTGTTCGCATCCCAGCCAGAGTGAACAAGGGTGAATTCCGTTTTACCTTGCAAATCAGACAGTTCGAAGCTGAGCGACCAATCCTTGCCCCATTCAAAGGTAAGGCGCGTCGGCGGTTCAAGCACGGTTACTTTGCAAGGGGAATTTCCGAAAGGCCCCGCTTCCAAATGAAATTCATAACCGAGCTCCGCTTGAAAATTGTTCGGCATAAACCATGCGGCAATACCCTCGGATGTTGCAACAGCGTCCCATACTTTTTGAATCGGCGCGTTAAGTATCAGCGTTTGTCTAATATCAGACAGCGTACCTTGTGAATTATTGTTTTCCAACTCATGACCTCCATTTAATGTATCTTGGCAGTTTATAGACAACGATATGAAACCATTTGGTTTCGTAACGAGATTATATAACACCTTTTGGTTGCACGTCAAATAGGTAAACCAAGCCAATCGCTAGTTTACCCATTTAACTCTTCCCTTATTTCATATCGTAGTATAGCACCTGGCTCAATTCATGGAGCGAGCCAAACGACTGCTTATTTTAAACTAAACACGCATGTCGAACGTCCGATCCGAATTTGCCACTTGTCCTATCGCAGCTTTTGGCGCCACTGCGCTGACAGCTTCCTCGGAAGGAGCAGCCCAAGCAGCGCTTGTCTTCCCCTTCTGCTTTAAAATCTCCTGCTCCAGTTGCTGAATTTGCTGCTGAATAACCTGCGCTTTCTTGTCCTTGGTCGCTTGGTCATCCTTGCTGTCATTTACTTTTTTCAGCTCTGCCTGCAGGCTCGTCACCTGCTTCTCCCAGCTTGATGTATCGGTTGATACCGCCGAATAGGATACTTTGCTGCCGCTCGTTACAGATGATAGGTTCATCGTTTACTTCCTCTCTATGCTCGCTTTACCTTTGAAAGCCAAGCATACAGAAAAATAATGAACACCATATGAACGAGCGGCAGTACTGAGCAGTGAACCAGCCTTATATTGTGAGTCTTTTGTCTCTGTGATTGTCTCTGTCTCTGTCATTGCCATTGACTCTATCTCTAACTAAGGCTATTCCTATGCCTATGCCTTCGTCATCGCTTCCGCCCATTTGCCGCCTACCAGCTTCCCGTTAGAGAAAGCCGCGGTGCGAGCCGGAGCGTAAGCCAGCGCATGCTTCGCATTCAGCGCAGCTACCAGCATAAAGCTGGCAGGATCGCCTGCCTTGGGTGCAGGCGTCCCCGCCGAAATAAGTGGATAGGTTTGCAGCAGCTCGTCATCAAGTATCCAGCCGAATCTTTCTGCCAGCTTCGCACCTCTTGCGAGCAAATCGCCGTTGCCGAAAGGGCTCCAAGCATCGAGAATATTATCCGAGCCGACGTGTACGCGGACCCCTTCTGCTACAAGCTGATCTACGCGAGGCATTGGTCTATCGAGTGGAACGCTCGTAATGATCGCTACGTCATTTGCTTTCAGCTGCTGAGCGAGCTCTTTGGATTCTGCTTCGGTCACTTGCCCTAAGCAATACGCATGGCTAACTGCTGTTCTTCCTCCTTTATCCGCTTGTGCCGTCAGTTCAGCAAAGCGGCTTATCGTATATAGGCCTAAGTGGCCGGGATCATGCAAGTGAAGGTCAACGCCCGCATTAAATTCCGCACTAAGCTCAAACATAGCTTCAAGACTCCGATCGACTTTGCGATCAAGCCCCGCCGGATCAACACCGCCGACATATTCAGCTCCAGCACGCATAGCTTCCTTCATCACCTGCAAGGAGTCCGATCGAAGCAGTCCTTGCTGCGGGAATGCAACGATCTCCATTTCCATAACTCCACGGTACTCTTCCCGCACCGTTAGCACATCCTCCAAATGCGAGATGCCGAGTTCTGGATCAACATCTACATGCGTCCGAATTTTGGTGGTGCCATGGCTTAGGAGCAAATCGATAAGACGACGCGCACGCTCGGCTGCCGTAGTCGGCAGTGAAGCCAGCATGGACTTCTCAAACGCCAATTGTCCGGGCAATGTGATAAAAGGCTGCAGCGATTTCCACGGCTCACCCAAAAAATGTTTGTCCAAATGGATATGCATATCGGTCATCGCCGGCAAATACTGCAATCCCTCAGCATCCCTTACGCTACCCGTGTTCACGCCAGCAGAATCATTATTGCTTGGTGTTATTTTTGAAATCGTACCCTTCTGTAAGTCTAGTGTCATATCAAATAAACGATCATTAATAAGAACTCGATTTAGTTGTGTGATGTTCATCTTTTCCATCCTCTGCCATTTTATTGGATTAATATACGCCTAATTAGGCTGCTATCATACGAGCATCTTGTATTTATACGGGCATTCTATATCAACGCTTAGGCTTGTAAAAAACCTTGCAAGCTGCTCGTGACATGGGTCTCTGCCACCTTAACACCACGTTTCCATACCGTTCTGTGCTCCGGCTTACCGAGTAGAATGTCCCGTTCGGACGGTTCTGCAAATAACACCATATCAGCTTCTGAGCCCAGCTGCAGTCCATAGCTCTTGATCCCGAGCGCTCTTGCGGCTCCCTCTGTCAGCATCTTAATCAATTGGCGAGCATCGCCTTCACCGCCCATATATGCGGTTATTGCAAGCAGCCATGCGATCTCCAGCGGATCGGCTTTGCCAAACGGAGTAAACGGGTTGCGTATATTGTTAACACCGACAACGACGTTCACCCCCTTCTCAAGCAGCATACCTACTGGTGTTAGCCCGCGTCGCTGCTTCTCCTGATCACCTCTGCCGCCAATAAACAAGTCGGTGGCCGGCAGTGACATGATATGAAGATCAGCTTCCTTAATCAGATCAGCAACAACTTCCGCTTGCCTGCGTTCCAGCGAACCGAGCGAGGTTACATGCCCTGCGGATACAAGGCCTTGCATTCCTGCTGCAATCGTTCTGTCAGCAATTTTAACAATTGCCAGCTGTTCGGGGTTATCCGAGAAATCAGCGTGAAAATCGATCGGCTTGCCGTATTTATCCGCAAGTTCGAATACATACTGCAGATGCGCTTCAAGGTCATCATCCTGATACGTAATGCCGCCTACCACATCGCCTCCGGAACGCATGGCCTCATCCATGAGTTCAGCCGTACCTGGACTTTTGAATATACCCTCTTGAGGAAACACTACAATTTGTATATCAAGGGCGTGCTTCACCTTCTCCTTCAGCTCAAGCACAGCCTCAAAGGCTGTCAAACCAAGGATGGGATCAACCTCCACATGGCAGCGCATATGCGTGACACCGCTGCAAATCGCTTCACGAATAACTGCAAGCGAACGCGACTTCATATCTGCCGGGGTGAAGTCATGCTTCATATCCGCGGTCATGCGAATCGCCTCAGATAAAGAGGCTGCTTCCTGAGCCATTCGCGAGAGAAGATAAGACTTTTCCAAATGAATATGCGGCTCTACAAAACCCGGCAGCAGCATCCCGCCAGCAGCGAGCTCTATGAGCTGTGCTTCGGGTACAAATTCGCTCCCGCTTGGCGCTAGATACTCGATCTTTCCCTGCTGCACTCCAATATCCATGAGCCTTGTTTCATTCTGTAAACGAACTTGTGTAAGGAGTAAATCCAGCAATGTCCTCACCTCCGATTATCATGTGGACGATGAGACAAACCTTACGGAGAGGCTCACCCGTCAGTTGTTATTTGGCATGTAAACCCTTGAAAAGAGCATACCTGCTTGCCCACGAACTGTCATTGTACGTTCAATACAAATCTTATTTATATTTTTAGATGAAACGTCTAACATATTCTTTACAGCATTCTTGAATACTGCTAGCTTTTATATCAGGAACTAAACCGGAGAGGGATGAATAAGAATGCTGCTCGAACAATTGCTGTTACACCCAATATTTTCTGGATCAACGGTCATTGCAGGCCACAGCGGCTTATCTCGTGTCGTTGAAACCGTTAATATTATGGATGCCCCCGACATCATTCATTTCTTAAAGCCTGGCGAGCTGCTGCTTACAAACGGCTACTTTGTGAAGGAAAATCCTGAAGCTCTACTCGATCTTATTTTGAAGATGAATCAATTGAAATGCTCTGGCCTGGCGGTAAAGACGAGACGTTTTGCCCTCGACATTCCCCAAGAGATCAAGGATGCGGCCGATCGTATCCCGTTTCCGATTATCGAAATCTCTTCGGTTGAGCATTCGCTCGGAGAAATCTTGCAGCGCTCGACCAGCGTTATTTTAGATAATAAAAATGATGAGCTGCAGCATTCGCTGACCGTCCACAAACAATTTGCTTCAATGATCATGAAAGGAAACGGTATTCCCGAAATTGTAACTACCCTTACGCAGTTGCTTCACTCGCCTGTTGTGCTGCTTAGCAGCAAGCTGCAGGTTACGTCTCACTCGCATCACTTCAAGCTGCCTAAGTTTCTGCCTCTCGTATCAGCAGTCGAAACCGTTCTAAGCAGCCAGCCCTCTCTTCAAACTGCAGCACACCACTGCTTGCTTGATCCCGCTTTACACGAATACCGCCATGTAGCGATCTATCCGATATTCACCTATAGGCATGAGGGTTATTTGATTACCTTTCAGCCAAAACAAGCTCCATCAAACCAACATGACTTAACGCTAGAACAGGCCTCGAACGTCATAGGCATGGAGATGTCGAAGCTGCAGGCGGTAAAGGAGCGTTCACGTCGGTACAAAAATGAATTTTTCTCCGATTTAATTGATGGTTTTATCGGTTCTGAGCAAGAGGCTTTGCATCGCGGCAAAAAATACGGTCTCAAGCAAAAAGGGAAATATCTGCTTTTAGCTGCAAAGAAGGATGAGCAGACAAATCCTAGAGAGAGCCAAACAACTAATGCTGCGGCTCTGTTCGACGAGCGCCTGATCTCTGAGCGTGATGTGCAATATGAGCTGATTAAGCGCCATTTTTCTTTGCTGGGTGAAGTGTTCGTCATGTTTACCAAAAATGATTTGTTCGGGATGCTCTTGTTCATTCAAGAATCCAAGTGGGAGGAGGGTACGTTCCTCAAGCATTTATCCGCTATGACGTCTTTGCTGTTTGAGCAATCCCAGCTTAGCATCTCGCTTGGCGTCGGCAATCCGGTCACTAACGTACTTGATATCGGGCTGTCGTATAATGAGGCAGTCAAAGCGCTGCAAATCGGTTACCAAATGAAAAAAACGAGGTTTGTTCAGTCCTATCAATCCAAGGATATCAGCTATCTCTTCCGTATGATTCCCGATGATGAGCTGAAGCAGTTTTACGAGGAAACGTTTCAGCGCTTCTCTTCTATTGACGAAACCGAGCAAAAGGAGCTGATGCGGACGCTGAATGTGTATTACGATACACAATGCCAGCTCGTCGAAACGTCCAAACGGCTTTTTGTGCACCGCAATACTGTTATTTATCGATTGGACAAATGCGAGAAGCTGATGGGCATTAAGCTCAAAGATCCCACTGAAAGCCTTCGCTTCCGTATCGCCTTCGCTATCGAGCCGCTATTACGAATAGATCCTAGTCGTTAAAAATAAAAAAAGGGACGATCCCCGGCCGCATTGCGCCCTAGAGAAAGTCCCTTCTAAACTACAGCTATTCTAAATTCGCATGATTGCCATACATCGCTTGTCCGCTTAACGCCTGCTTCTCCATCAATCGCAAAATAATAGCATCGCATACAATCAGCAGCATTTGCTCAAATAATGAGCCCATCGGCTGAATCGTAGCCGCTTCATTCGCTGCCTGATCCTTCGGAGCGCCAGGCAGCTTGACGACGATGTCAGCCAAATTGCCGATCGTCGATGCCGGCGAGAGGGTTAATGCGCCTACCGCGGCTTCCAAGCTTCGCGCTTTCTCCGCCATCGGCACCAGCGATTTTGTCTCGCCAGAGCCGGAGCCAATTAGAAGCAAATCACCTTTGCTCAAGCTGCGCGTAACCGTCTCACCAACGACATACACATCCAAGCCGAGATGCATCAGTCTCATCGCGAACGCCCGCATCATCAGTCCCGAGCGGCCTGCTCCTGCTACAAATACGCGTCTTGCCGAGCCAACAGCCTCAGAGAGCAGCTCCAATTGTTCCACTGCCAGCTGACCCGAGGCTTGATTCAGCTCTTGCATAATATCAGCTAGATTATTCTCTTTTGGCATCATTCGAATTAACCTTGCTTAATCAATTGCTGCATTTCGGCAGCTGCTGCTTTAATATCGGCTTGTCCCGTAATGCCGCCGCCTACGATGACAAGATCAGGACCAGCAGCGATAACTTCCGGCAAGGTGTTCAGCTTAATGCCACCTGCCACAGCTACCTTCGCATTTTTGACCACTGCTTTAATAGTGCGCAAGTCCTCGAAGGAGTTTTGACCAGCCGCTTGCAGATCGTAGCCCGTATGAACACAAATATAATCAACGCCGAGTGCATCGACTTCAGCCGCACGCTCCGCCAAGTTTTTAACGGCAATCATATCAACCAATATTTGTTTTCCTTGTTTCTTCGCTTCATCGACGGCACCCTTGATGCTCGCATCCTCTGCAACACCAAGAATCGTTACGATATCCGCGCCAGCTTCAGAAGCTTTCATCACTTCGTAGCCGCCTGCGTCCATGATTTTCAAATCCGCAAGTACGGTCAGGTTAGGAAAAGCTTCCTTAAGCGCTTTGACCGCATGCAAGCCTTCATTGATTACGATTGGCGTACCAATTTCCACTACATCTACAAAAGATTCGACTTGCTTCACAACTTCGATAGCCCCTTGAATATCAACAAGATCCAGCGCTAATTGCAATTTCATCTATATTCACTCCTCATAGGTTCTGTTTGTTTCACTGACAAGGCCTATTCTAGAGGGTTACGGATGAAAAAAAAAGTACGCACTTTTATGTAACGTAGTACCCATTTGGGAACTATGAGCAGCCGTTTCTGTCATTTTTCGTGCAGCTCAGCCGTTCTTTCTTGATGCTGCTCGCCCCATTTCGACATGACGTTCAGCAGCTCCTTTACCGTTAAACCGTACTCTGTTAAAGAGTACTCTACCTTAGGCGGCACCTGCACATACACCTTGCGATCAATGATCGCATCATCTTCTAATTCTCGCAGCTGCTGCGTGAGCATTTTTTGGGTAATGGCCGGCATCTCCCGCTTCAGCTCGCCGAATCGATGCGTTCCTGCAGTCAAATGACAAAGAATAACTGGCTTCCATTTCCCGCCTATGACTTTCAAGGTCAACTCTACTGTTTCTTTAAAATGCTGATCACCCAATGTGAGCGGCTCCTTTCGTCAAAACATTATACAAATCTACATATGCAATCACTACGCTGTCCATCTTAATTCACCAGAAAATCGCATGATAACTGGCATTATGAGAAAGCGCCATCATCATTCTGTCCTATTTTCAAATATAAAGTTGGTACTTGCAATCCTTAGAATATAGCTCAATAATAAGACACAACGTAGTAAATTCCTTGTTATGAGGATATCATATCTATGCCGCTTCATACGAATCAAGCAATCTACAATGAATAGAGGAGAGATAACCATGGAATTAAAAAATAGATCAGCTATCATTACCGGCGCTGGAAAAGGCATCGGCAAAGCGATTGCTGTTGCTTTAGCTGCAGAAGGCGTCAACCTTGGCATCGTTGCTCGTACGAGCGCCGACTTGGAAACGTTGAAAGACTCGCTTACAAGCACTTACGGAATTAAGGTCTTTATTGCAACCGCCGATATCTCTGTTAAATCGGATGTCGATCAAGCGATTGCATCGCTCAAAGAGAGCTTAGGCTCCATCGATATTCTAATTAACAATGCAGGAATCGGTACATTCGGCACTTTGCTTGAAATGGATCACGAGCAGTGGGAGCGCATCATCCAAACGAATGTGCTCGGAACCTACTATGTAACCCGCGCTGCACTTCCAACTATGCTGGAGCAAAGCGGCGGAAGCATCATCAATATCGCTTCTACGGCTGGCGAACGCGGTTTTGCAACCGGCTCCGCTTACTGTGCTTCCAAGTTTGCTGTCATGGGCATGACTGAGGCGCTTATGCAAGAGGTCCGTAAATCCAATATTCGTGTAACAGCCCTAACGCCAAGCACAGTCAACACAGAGCTTGCTTCAAACGCTGGCCTGAAAATTGGTGACGAGGATCGCATGATGCAAGCTGAGGATATGGCTGCGCTTGTTCTGGCAACATTGAAGCTGCCTGATCGCGTATTTATTAAAGCCGCAGGGATCTGGACTACAAACCCGCAATAATAGACTTAAGAATAATGCCCCACGCCCTTGCTGGCGCTGGGGTTTTAAACTATCCGTACAGCGGCATCCCGCTGTGCGCCACATGGGAGGTAAATTCAACGATGTCTATACACAATATTCCCTTTTCGATATTAGATCTTGCACCAATCGTAACCGGCAGCTCGCCCGCTCATTCATTCCGCAACACACTTGAGTTAGCCCAGCACGCTGATAAATGGGGCTACAATCGGTTCTGGCTTGCCGAGCATCATAATATGCCCGGCATCGCAAGCTCAGCCACTTCAGTTGTTATCGGCTACGTAGCTGCTGGAACTGAAAAAATCCGCGTGGGCTCTGGCGGCATTATGCTTCCGAATCACGCACCGCTCGTCATTGCCGAGCAGTTCGGTACGCTCGAATCCATGTATCCAGGCCGTATCGACCTTGGGCTTGGAAGAGCGCCAGGCTCTGATCAAGTGGCAGCCCGCGCGCTGCGCCGCGGACTTGGCAGCAACGGCGAGGATTTCCCAGAGCAGCTGAACGAGCTGCGCCATTACTTCCATCCGAGCGCTGAATCACGCGGCGTATTGCCACGTGCTGTTCCCGGCGAGGGTCTAAATGTTCCGATCTGGCTGCTTGGCTCCAGCGGCTTTAGTGCACAGCTTGCTGGTCACCACGGCCTCCCGTTTGCTTTTGCCAGCCATTTTGCGCCGGATTTCCTGCTACCTGCGTTGAAGCTGTATCGCGACAACTTCCGTCCATCGGAGGTGCTGGATAAGCCATATGCGATGGTTGGCTTGAACGTCATTGTCGCTGATTCCGATGAAGCCGCTAAATTCCTAGCTACCTCTCAGGAGCAAGCCTTCCTGAACCTCATAAGAGGACGCATGGGGCAGCTGAACCCGCCAGTTGACAGCATGGATGGCCTATGGAACGAGCAGGAGAAAATGATCGTTCAAAAGCAGCTCAGCTTCACCATTGCCGGCACCAAAGCAACGGTTAAGGACAAGCTGAACGCCTTAATTGAACAGACTGGCGCTGACGAGTTGATTGTCGTTAGCCAAATTTATGATCAAGCGGCGCGCCTTCGCTCCTATGAGCTGCTCGCTGAAATTTTTAATGAAAACTCAGTAGCACAATAATCGAACCAAGAGCAGTATCCGAGGCGTAAAACGCTTTGGATGCTGCTTTTTCTATGCTCACCTGTACCCATGGAAACCAGTGACAATTCTTTGGTGTAGTTTTTGGACTATTCAGCAATACTAAGTAAATCATTGTTGAAGGTGGGAGAACATGGGGCCTATATTCGCTATTTACGCCAAAGATCTTCGCAGTATTTTCCGGAACAGCGCAGCTGCCATCGTCATCGTCGGACTCGCTTTTTTGCCATCTTTATATGCTTGGTTCAACATTGAAGCGTCTTGGGATCCATACGGCCAGACCAGTTCACTTGCCATAGCCGTCGTGAACAACGATGAAGGCGCTGTGCTGCATGGCACGCCCATCAAAGTTGGAGACGAAATTATAGCCTCCTTGAAGGAAAATAAAAAAATTGGCTGGGTGTTCGTAGAGGGCAACAAGGCCATTGAAGGCGTTAAGCATGGCGACTATTATGCCAGCATCACCATTCCGCCAGATTTTTCTGCCAAAATGGCCACGGTGCTATCGAACAATCTTCAACAAGCAGAGCTCGATTACGCGGTAAATGAGAAGATCAATGCCGTATCGCCAAAAATCGCCCAGAAGGGTGCGAGCGGCATCATTGAGCAGGTTCGCGCAAGCTTCGTCAAAACCGCTAACGAAACGATTTTTCGTATATTCAATCAAATAGGCATTGAGCTCGAGGAGAACAAACCAGCGATTGAGCAGGTTCGCAGTACTGTATTCAAGCTGGAATCATTGTTCCCTCAGATTAATGACGCCGTCGCACTAGCGGTTACCGATATTGAAAAATCGAAAAAAATCGTTGCAACCGTTCAAACGGAGCTGCCAAAAGCTGCCCAGCTCGCCAAGGACGGCGAAGCTTTCTCCAAGCAGCTTGGTACTTTTTTTGACCAAAGCAAATCGGCCCTCGACACGGCTGGCCCGCTTATTAAGCAGGATTTGCAGCTGCTGCTGCAAACGGCCAATTCGGTGGAGGAGCTTGTCGGCATATTACAAGATACGAATATAGACCCTGAAGTGGTAAAAAAGAGCTTGGAGCTGGCAGAGCAGCGCCTCACAAGCTCCATCATCGTCATTGATGGGATGCTGAATCTGCTCGATCGCTTGAATGATTTGGCACCAAGCAAAGTACTCGTGTCGACCATTGATCGACTAAAACAGGTGAACACAAGGTTTCAGCAGCAGCTTACGATTGTTAAGCAAATCCGGTCGGCAGTCGAAAAAGGCGAGAAGCCAGCGCAAACGCTAATCGATCGTCTCGGCACCTTATCCAAGGAAACCTCTTCGTTCTTAACGGACGTTCTGGGCCGTTATGACAGTGAAATTTTGCCGCATATCAAACAAGCTGCGGACAAAGCGAAAAAATCTGCTGCAACCGCAGAGTCCATATTAGCGGAAGCAAACAAGGTCATTCCGAGTGCTGCATCCATCGTAAGCGACGCTGCTAAGGGACTAGAGCTTGGCGGCAAGGAAATGGCCAACATTCAAAAAGACTTACCCGCAGCAGAGCAAAAAATCAGAGGGCTCGCACAGCGGATTCGTGACTTGGAGAAGGAAGGCAATTTAAATGAGCTTGTTGATTTGCTCAAAAATGACGCCGAACGCGAGGGTGCTTTTTTCGCTGAGCCGGTTATATTGAAGGAGAACCGCCTATATCCGATACCGAATTACGGTTCAGCCATGTCGCCATTTTTCACAACGCTATCTCTATGGGTTGGTGCGCTGCTGCTCGTTTCACTGCTTAGTGTGGACGTTCATTCCACAGCAGAAACCGCATACCGCAGCTATCACGTCTATTTTGGGCGTTACCTGACCTTCCTTACGATTGCGATTGTACAGTCGCTGCTTGTTACGATCGGCGATATATGGCTGCTTAAGGCTTATGTCGCCGACAAAATATGGTTTGTGCTGTTTGGCGTTATTTTGAGCGCGGTGTTCATGCTGATTGTGTACACGCTTGTATCCGTATTTGGCAATGTCGGCAAGGCGATGGCTATTGTTCTGCTCGTGCTTCAGCTTGCAGGATCTGGCGGCACGTTCCCAATTCAAGTTACACCGCCATTTTTTCAAGCGATTCACCCCTTCCTGCCCTTCACCTACGCGATCAGCATGATGCGCGAAGCGGTGGGCGGTATCTTATGGGATATCGTTGCCAGAGATTTAATTGCTCTTGCCCTTTTTGCTGGTGCTGCACTGCTGATTGGCCTAGCTCTGAAGAAATGGATTAACCGCTATTCTACCAAAATGCTGGAAAAAGCAAAGCAGAGCGGATTAATTCACTAGTAAAACATTTGACTAGCCCCCTTTTTCTATGAATAATAAAATAAACAATAGAAAAACGATCTTGGGTTAGGAGGCAATTATATGTCCATGGTTCCGCAAATATTGGAGTTTAATAAGAAATTTGTTGAGGAAAAACAATATGAAGCCTATTTGACTGACAAATTTCCCGATAAGAAGATTGCAGTCCTTACTTGTATGGACACTAGACTTGTAGAGCTTCTGCCAAAAGCATTAAATTTAAAAAATGGCGATGCCAAATTTATTAAAAATGCTGGCGCCATTCTGACTCAGCCGTTCGGAAGCGCGATGCGCAGTATCCTCATCGCCGTGTACGAGCTTGGGGCTCGCGAGGTTCTCGTTATTGGCCATCACGGCTGCGGTATGACCAACCTCAATACAGAAGGCATGGTCAGCAAATTCCAAGATCACGGCATCGATCCGCTTGCCATTGAAACGCTCGAAAATTCAGGCATACGCATGGATAAATTTTTGCGGGGCTTCGCAAGTTCCGAAGAAGGCGTCATGCACAGCGTCAAATTGATTCGTAAGCATCCTCTCTTCCCAAAAGACATTCCGGTTCACGGCTTTATACTCGACCCCGAAACGGGCGCTCTGGAGCTTCTCGTTCAGGATTATCAAGCAGAGTAATTGACCATAAGCAAAGAATAGAAAAAACGGTTGTCCTTTCAGCTGAATCAGCCAATAGGACAACCGTTTTTTTATTTTATCGCAATGTAGATATCGACTTCGGCATTCGCAGGGTCAAATGTCCGGCCGTCATACAGCTCGTAATCGCCGCCATAAGTGCGCTCAATAGACGAATGCTCGAAAAACGCCCAAATCTCGCCCCATGCTTGCGCTACAACCTCATAAACGGGACCCTTCTTCGTTTTAAAAACCATAAATTTAGCCTCTGGAACCGTCGCTTGCTCTAGTCCATCCGGCAGCTCGACTTGTGCATCTGCACCCTCATGCCCAATAAGCACCGTATAGGCACCACTAGCATCACTTTCATAATCCGTATACAGCGCATAGATAAGATGACCGTTATTCACCTGTGCTCGTTCTGAGATACCGCTCGTGAAATAAGAATCCCATAGACTGGACAAAAGTCCGTTTGCTCCCGCTTCCTGGGCATTCGTCGTGCGCGTTGTTACCCCTATAAGCGTAACTGCTGGTTTTACTGCAATGGTATCATTCATCTGCTGTTTCCCCATTTCCTTGGTATGATCTTATTTTACCGCAGGAAACTGGACAGCTGTCTGTCTTAGTTCTTATAACGGTTAACAATATTTTGAGCTCGCATAATAATTTCCTCCACGAGAGCCTGAGGCTGCTCAACCTTAACCTGATCGCCGTAGCTTAGCAGCATCCCATAAAACCAGTCATCTAACGTATGCTTGCCTTCTACACGCAAGCTTCCATCCGCTAATACAGTCACTTGATCCGGATGGAAAGCATCTCCTACACGGTGGCGCACCTGCGGCTGGAAAATAAGCGTTACGATGGTATCGGCATTTTTCGACCATTCTACATCCCATGCATAACCGTCCAACGAAGGAGTCTCGCGGCGTTCAAATCGCTCCAGCAATAGATTCAGCTTCTGTATGCGCGATAAACGGAATACGCGAAACTGCTCGCGAAGCGTGCAATAAGCCTGCAAATACCATATGTTTCCCTTCAAAATGAGCGCATACGGCTCAATCACTCGCTCCGTTTCCGTGCCGTTCATGTTAATGTAGCTGAGCTCCGCCATCCGCGTCTCTTCAATCGCCTTCTTGAACAAGTTTACCTTGTCGCGCGCTGCTGGTCCCTGCCCCCAAGGATTCAAATCAAAAACCAAGCTATCTCCAAGGTGATCGTTCTGAAGCTTATCCGATTTGTGCAGCAATGCTCTTACCTTCTCATGCAAACCAGCATAGGTCGCATCATCTAATGCGGTACCTATGCCTTTGACGGCTGCTATAAGCGACGAGATTTCTGCTAATGTTAGATAGTGACGAGACAGCGTATATTGCTCCATAATCTCGAACCCGCCCGTTGTCCCTTGATGAGCCAATACCGGAATGCCGGACTGGCTTAACGTATCCATGTCGCGGTAAATTGTTTTTGTTGATACTTCAAAACGATCCGCCAGCTCCTTGGCGCTTATTCGTCCCCGGTTAAGAAGCAGTACCGTCATCGCGAGTAAACGATCAATCTTCAAATCAGTTCCTACTTTCTAAGCTTTTGCATCTACATAAATCTAATTTCAGCAATCGGTCCACTCTGGACAAAACCTATATTTTGATAGACTTTGTTAGCAGCAGGGTTTTTATTATCCGCATACAGCATCGGCTCCCTGTTCTCTTCCTCCAAAATTTCGCAAATTCCCGCTACAACCGCACTGGCATAGCCGTTTCTACGAAGGACAGACGGCGTATAAACCGCATTGATCCGTCCGTGCCGCGGAGATCGATGAGCGATGTTGGCCATCGCTACTGGCAGCTCATCAACAGACCAGAAATATAAATTGCCTCTCATAACCATTCCCTCTGCAGCGGGCATCTGACTGGCAGGTATAACCGACGCCCCATACGCATCCTCAGAGAAGCCAGCCAAAAACTCAGCGACAAGCTCTACATGCTGGCGTGTTGCTTGAATCATTTTCCCTTTTACCTTCATGGGCTTAATCACCTTCGGGCATGAATAAGCAGTCATCAACATATAAGCATGATATTGCAGCTGGTTTGCCTCCGCATACATTTTCGCGAACGGTTCTGCCGTAGACGGAGCTCCGCATATACCCGGCAAATCCGTTCCTTCGTAATAAGCGATAAGCTCCTGCATAAGTATGTCTCTGCGCTCTTCCGTCATATCCTCCGATAGCCATAACCAAGCGTTATGCCCAGGCGAACCTGCAAAGAGCAGCCGTCCGTCAGACGTCTTCAAGCTCGTTGCGCCTTCCAATGCCGTAATCAAATGAATCAGATTATATTGCAGCTCATCTCGCATAAATGGAAACTGATTTAAAACATGATCGTCTGGATGCAGCTTTTCTAACATATGATCCCTCCTTTTCTCGCTGATAATTAACACACTCTATACTATTAGAGCCGTCTAATTAATTCAGTCCAACACCAATACCCATAATGAGTAGGGATGTAACAACGATGTCTATTAACTGATCCTTATTTTAGCAAAAAAACCTTAATAGGTATAACGATATTGCTGCGTTTCTACACGCTCACTTCAGCTGCTAGAATCCAAAATCCTGATGCGATAAATCGGTATTGACCCCAATGGCAGCTTTGCTGCCTTCGCCGGCTGCGACAACCAGCTGTGCAGGTACAATAATAGAAGAATCGCCGGCTGCATATATGCCCCTTATGCTCGTTCTGCCGTAATCGTCCGTAACAAAGCCGCCTGCCTGTGTCATCGCACAGCCGAGCGCCTCTCCGAAGTGCGCTGCTTGACCCCATGATGGCGTAACAAAGCCGCCTGTGCGCTCAATCTCGGTGTTATTCGCAAATACGATACGATGAAGGCGGCCATTCTCGCCATGGAGAGCTTTAATTTTTTGCTGCGTCACTTGGATCCCTCTTTGGCCTAGTTGACCGATCTGCTGCGAGCTAAGGCTGTTCATTCCATTCGTACAAACGACTACATTACGACTCCAGTTAAACACCGTTTTCGCCAAATTGAAAATATTCGAACCCTCCGAAATGACGACGAGCGGTTGATCACGCAGCTCCCAGCCATCGCAGTACGGGCAGCTGAACAAGCTTCTGCCATAAAAATCTCGTATGCCGGGGATAGCAGGCAAAGATTCCTTCAGACCTGCAGCCAAAATAAGCGTGCGAGCGTGATAAATAACACCGCTGCTTGTCATCAGATGGAAGCCCATCTCGCTTCGCTGCACCTCCGTCACTTTGTCAGGCTTAATGGTAACCGAAGGATACCTAGCAATATCTGCATGGGCTAATCGACGAAGCTCGCGCGGCTCAATGCCATCTCGCGTGATGAAGCCATGCGACTCATGGGTTACCGCGTTTCTAGGCTTATTGTGATCAAATACAATAACAACTCTTCGCGATCTGCCCAGCACGAGCGCTGCATTTAAACCAGCAGGCCCGCCGCCGATGATGGCACAATCCAGCATCATATCTATCGCTCCCTTATAAGTTGAACTATTAACAAGCCGATACGTTTAAACAAATTATCGCTTATCTTTATTCAATCTGGGCAGGAAGGATGCATCTTGATTATGTAATGAAGGGCGTGCTGCAGGCAGCTTCTAAAGATTAATATCTTCTCACTTATGTAATCTCCAATCGACAATTTTCTTCACGAATTGTATAATTCTGTTGTTCCTTCATTAACTAACGGTGGTGACTATTATTTTATATGCAATCTCTTTGTTAGTTTCCTTTGCTATCGTTTATTTCTTAATTCCTCCGTTTGCAAAGCTGGCTTTCCGTCTTGATTTTGTGGACAAGCCCCGCAAGGATGTAGAGCGAAAACTTCATAGGGAAYCGATCCCTCTTACTGCTAGTTATGTTATTTTCATCGGATTCTTCTTTACTTATTTGCTCGTCACAAGAGATTTCTCCCTGCAAACTGGCGCCATATTTCTAGGCGGCGTACTGCTTCTCTTCATCGGCACAGTTGATGATTGGTACAAGACGAAAGGCAAAGACTTTCCGTCGCTTCCTAAATTTATCGTCCAAATATCAGCAGCGGTGCTCGTTTATGCTTCTGGCATCGCATTTACCGGCTTTTACAATCCGCTTTCAGGAGAATACGTGCTGCTTCCCGTTATTTTGCAGTTTACGCTTACGATTTTGTGGATCTTTGGCGTAACGACGGTCATTAACTTCTCCGATGGCATGGACGGGCTCGCTGGCGGACTTTCGGCGATTTCTGCCGTAACGCTGTTCGTTGTAGCACTGGCCAAAGGACAATCCAATTCCGCCATCATGGCTATTATTTTAGTAGGTGTCACCATTGCGTACCTGCGATATAACAAACCTCCTGCAAAAATCTTTATGGGCGATGCTGGAGCTACCTTCCTTGGGTTTATTTTGGCGGTCATTGCACTAGACGGCGCATTTAAGCAAGCTACCGTGATGTCGTTGTTTATCCCGATTCTCGCTCTCGGCGTACCGATCTTCGATAATATATTCGTTGTCGTGAAACGCATGCTGCAAGGCAAAGCGATCTATCAGGCAGATGCCAGCCAAGCGCATTATCGTTTGCTGCGGGCCGGCCTCAATCATAAGCAGGTCGTCATGTTCCTATGCTTGGTCAGCACATGCTTATGTTTATCATCTATCATTTTGCTGCTTGTTCAGATATAAGAAATAGGGATGCCCTCAAGCAGATTTATTTGCTTAAGAGCATCCCTATTTTTGTTTAGATGCAACGACTTCATGAGACTAGACGCCGCCTTGCTAAACCTCGAACATAATTTATTGATGAAACATTTCCCCCTATTACGCAGTCTGATTAGTTAGCAAATATTTCAAATAGGTGGCGGGTGCTTCATGAACAGAGCTCTATCTGTATTGGCCAAGCACGACCACACCTCACTCACCAAGCCTTTTCACAACACCGCTCATTTGTCCCAGCATAGAAAGAGGGTCCTCTCTCAGCCAGTCCTCAGACACCTTGTACACTTGACCTAGCTTGACGGCGCGAAGCTCTTGAAACATTACATTTACTCGGCCCGTTTATAGTTATATCGAGTGAACTAATGGAGGCGTTTCTATGATAAGAATGATAAGCAAAACCACTGGAATATGCCTTTTACTATCGATGCTCCTCCTCTCCGCTTGTGCGAAAGCCGAGGAACCTGAAACGCCTCAAATAGAAACGGGTAAAGGGAATGCGTGTCGATTTAGCCTCGACAGTGAGCTTCTAGAAACAGCCGAAAAAGGGCAGCTTAAGGGCTTGAAAGTAAATTTAAATCACTCTCGGAGCGAACTAGAGCAAACCTATGGACAGCCTGACGAAGTTGGGTTTGAAAATGCTGATTATTTAAAATATGATAACTGCTACTTCTATATTTGGGACGAAAATAAGATAGGTGTAATCGATATAAAAATAAACGAATCCGTAGAACAGGTTAAAAGGGTTTTGGGAGAACCAGATTCCGAAGGCAATTCTGATGGCGGGTATGATGAATATGGCCTTAGTTATACAACAGGAGATTATTCTTTATATTTTATGTACGAAGACGCGGCATCAACTGAAGGGATTGTTCGAATAAAGAGCATGAATTAACTTGTCATTGCAAGAACAGCGGCAGTCTCGAAAGACTGCCGCTGTTTGATAGAGCATTCGTTTCTGAATACACTGAAAAGGGAGGGGAATATTACTTTTTCTCCATTACAGCAAAGTAGTTTGCTTCATCATCTGCAAAGTTGAATACTCTTCCAGAAGGCATCGTTACAATGTCACCGACAGTGACACTTTTATTGGACAAGTCGCCATGCAGCTGTTCGAAGTGTTCCGTAAAAAACATTAAAGATGGTGTACCAAGATTTAATCCTGGTGACATTTTTGCAACGAATTCCTTATTATGTAGAATGATCGTTGTTTCTGAATCCTTTGTAGGAGCAATTTCAATATATCGAAACCCTTGGCCGTTATTTTCTTCAGAAATGACTTGAAAGCCTACTTTTTCTGTCCAAAATTCCACTGCCTTATCTTGGTTATCTACATACAGCATGATTTGACCGACTTTACTAATCATTGATTGTTCCACTCCCTTGTTTAAGTAATTATCATAATTGAACTGGGCGTTCCTCAGCCAGCTTGTCTCCATTACCTCCTATATTATAGCATGCAGAATAGGTTATCAATTGAGCATATTCTGATCTTTGCGGCATACGTTATGATGCACTCAATAGAATGCAATCACCTCAGACCAGTCCCATTGTCCATAATAAGAATCTGCTTGGTCGATACCTTTTATCCATTCCACTGCATGGTGTCCATCTATGTCCGCCATGATTACATCTGCTGTAGTATGATCATCCCTCACCCAAAAGAGCTTCGAATGAAGAACTACCGGGTTATAAGCGCCATACTTTCGGGAGGGCTTTGTCAAATGTTTTTGCACGCCATTATTCAGCTCCACCCTCACTAAGTAAGGAAATGCTGCGCGGCGCTGATCACCATCTGGCTTAGATTCCGCTGCTCTCGACACAATAATATGCTGCAAATCCTGCCAAACAAATGCTTGATCAACGAAATGCTTAGGCGTGTACGCAGCCCCCTTCTCTGAGGTTACTTCCAGCACCTTCAGCTGTTTATTGCTGGTGGCCTCGCGCCCGATCCCTGCAATGTAAGCGAGCCGGCTGCCGCTCTTTGCCCATGAGAACCACTGGGGATTATTCACCATCTCATCAAGTGTTCGAAATACAACGCCGTCAGTTGAAATCACACAAAGGATGTTGCTATCGGCCGATAATGACGCGGTTGGCTTAGCAAGAAATGCGATCCATCGACCATCAGCGGACCATTTGAACTCGCTCGTGCCGACCGCAAAAAAATCGTCAGATGGTGCTGGCAGCACATGAACGGTTGTATAGGTGCGAGGATCGTCCATTGTACGAAGTGGTATTTGATAAAGATGGATCGGCGTCCATCCATCCGGGAGCAGCTCTGACTGTGAAGAAGCAAAAAAACCTTTACCATATGGCAGCCATGAGAAATTATCTATGGCTGCAGCGGAACCAAGCGGTTTGTCCGGCGAGCTCGCATCAACGTATTGCAGTTGATCCTTTATCTGATATGCCAGCAGCTTATTCTTCGGTGCCCATTGAAAATTTTTGCCGACATTTGCAGCGACGAGCTTGCTCTTGCCTGTTGGTAAATGCAGCACCCATAGCTCTTGCTCTGCATCTCCCTGCGTATATGCAAGCCATTCTCCATCGAATGACCACTTGGGATTGCGCACAAAAGGTCCGCTTACAAGCTTCTTCTCCACTTGACCTGTCTTTAGCCAAAGCTCGCCATTTCGCACAAAAGCAGCCCTTAGAAGTTGTTCTTGTTCCCCATTCGGTGCCGCTGCAATATCTGCTCCACTCGTCATAAACAACAACGCAAGAAACGAAGCGATCCAAAATTTTACGATTCTCATCTAGGGAACCTCCCAAAAAAATACTTGTGGTTACGGTTCCCTTTACTGGTGGAAACATGCATTTATTCGTTCTGTAACTTTTCATTTTTTTTGTTTCCAGTTTGATACCGATTTGTAACTGTTCTGTTACGAATTATTTTAGCTGCCGCCATATAATTGATTTACAACGATTCATCATCCAGAGGGGCTGAACACCATTTTTACCATCGGTATTATTCGTAATCATCGCTTTTTCCACCGTCTTATTCTCATCGAACTTGCTGCAATTCTCCCCATTCAAATTCATGTAGGAGGATTCCGCCATGCCTAAACCAATCGGCAACAGTAGTCGCTATATGCCGGGACTGGATGGCTTGCGCGCCATTGCCGTTCTTGCCGTCATTGCTTATCACTTGAACTTGCAATGGGTACCGGGCGGACTGCTCGGGGTTACTATGTTTTTTGTCCTCTCTGGGTATTTAATCACGGACATTTTGCTGAAACAGCTTCATCCTTCCAAGAAATTAGATCTCAAAACGTTTTTTATTCGCCGAGCTAGGCGATTGCTGCCTGCGATGTTCCTCATGATAGCTGTCGTTTCATTATGGCTGTTGATTAGTGATACAGGCCGGTTATTGTCTCTAAAAGGCGATATCGGGTCAGCGCTTCTTTATATAAGCAACTGGTATCTTATTTTCCATGAGGTTTCCTATTTCGAGAGCTTCGGCCCCGCTTCACCGTTCGGCCATTTATGGTCGCTTGCAGTGGAAGAACAATTTTATTTATTGTGGCCCCTCGTGCTGTTAGCCGTTATCCGCTTCTCTCCAAAACGGGGCAAACTTGCACTGTGGACACTGGCGGCAGCTGCGGTATCAGCCAGTGCAATGGTACTCCTTTACCAGCCGGGTGTTGATCCAAGCCGTGTTTACTATGGGACGGACACCAGAGCCTTTGCCCTTCTCATTGGGGCAGCGCTTGCTATCGTTTGGCCGAGTTGGAAGCTGTCATCGACCTTGTCTGCACGCAGCCGCATGCTTATGGATGCTGTAGGCACGTTCGGCTTCGTCATCATTTTGGTTATGATTAATCAGACCAATGAGTATGATTCTTTTCTATATCGCGGAGGCATGGTGCTGTTCTCCCTTGCTACTGCGGTTGTCGTGGCTGCACTCGCCCATCCCGCAAGTAAATTCGCAAATGTAATCGGAAGTAAAGTGCTTGCATGGATCGGCGTCCGTTCCTACGGCATTTATTTATACCATTATCCAATTATCGTGTTAACGACTCCAACGGCCGAGAGTGGGGAGCTGCATCCTGTAAGAGCACTTATTCAAGTAATCCTAACGTTCGTACTTGCTGAGCTTTCTTGGCGGTTTATAGAGGAGCCTATAAGGCATGGTGCGCTTGGAAAAATATATTCCCTGTTTAAACTGCAAATAACGGAGCGGATTGGATTAAAAAAAGCTAGCAGTTATCTCGCCGTGCTTGTCATTGTATTCTCGAGCGTATCCTGCACAAGCAGTGTGAATTTGCAGTCAGCCAGCGGCGATAGCACGAACAATGAAACCTCTGTAGTTGCGCCCGCCAAGCCGAATGTTTCGGAGGAAGCTGCTCCAGGCAAAGATCGTGAACAAGGCAAGACTGGACAAAATGAGGCTGTGATCGAGCCGAAGCCAGCTGAACCAGAAAAACAAACGCCTCCGCAAGCGACGGAACAACCTGGTCAATCTAATACGGCTCCGGGTACAGGTAAGGATAAAACCGAACCGTCTATCACCGATCCTGAGCAGCCGAAAGTTGATACCATTGTGAACGGTACCGATGGCAGTAAGCCAAAACCTGTACCAACTGTTAATGACAAACCAACCAGCAATCCCGCACAGGGAAATAAAAATCAGAAGCCTGTACCAGACAAACCGACTGTCACCCCTATCGATCAAAACAGCGTGACAGCAATCGGTGATTCCGTCCTATTGGATGCTGAACCATTCCTAGAGAAGCTGGTTCCGGGTATCGTGGTTGATGGAAAAATAGGAAGACAGTTTGGGCAGGCATTAGATGTGATCGAGGGCTTGAAAAAAAATGACCAGCTTGGAAATACGGTTGTCATTCAGCTCGGAACGAACGGTGCCTTTACGACAAAACAGATGAATGAGCTTCTTGACACGTTAGGCACAGAACGTCAAATCATATTCATCAATACGCGTGTCCCGCGCAAATGGCAGGATTCCGTAAATAAAATGCTCGCAGCCACAGCGAAAAAGACGGAGAACGTGACCATTGTAGACTGGTATACAGCAAGCAAAGGGAAAAAGGACTTTTTTGCCGCTGATGGCGTGCATTTGAAAAAGCATGGAGCACAGTTTTATGCAGACCTGCTCATTAAAGCATTAGACAAATAAAGAAGAGTGCTTTGAAGGTGTAATCGCCTCCGAAGCACTCTTTCTTTATGATGCTCAATTAGGCAAGCGCCATCTTTACCTGCCTAATATAGAAGAAACGAACGATGAAGAAGTAAATGACTTGAACGATAAAAAATAGGCCAAGCACGAGTATGGATTCCTTGAGCAGCGAGTATTTAAACATGTTGGATAGTGTCATGAGGGCAACAGCCCCATGTACTAATGCCACCACGATTGGTGCAAAGAATAGCAATATAATTTGTCGATTCAGTATTTTTGCAAGCTCTTTGTCGCTTAGGCCCATTTTCGAAACCGCTTTGAACTTCTGCCTATCATCATCCAAATCGCTGTACAGGCGGAAATAAAGAAAACTGCCTGCGGAGACAAAAAACACGATTCCGATAAACAAACCAATGAACAGTATCGGGCCAAAGCGCTCGCTTAACACGGAATTTTGAAATTCAAGCGCGTAAAACTCATATTTATCGCTATAGGGAATAAGATTCGTAAGCTTACCGCCTGCCTTTATGGCTTCTTTCTGCCGCAGTGGTCCATGCCATGCATAATAATGGCTCTCTTGTACTGGAGGCTGGAGTTTTGCAAATTGTTCATCCGATACAATGAAATAGCCGCTGAAACCATGTACCGCTGGCGATACAACAGCTCGATTGGCTTCAATCACAGCACTAGGCTCCAGCGTAAATGGTTCGTTAAGCATTGCTTTACCCGCTCGTGACAACCCAAAGTCGACAACCGCTGCTTTGCCGCCTGAAAGCTTAATCTTATCTATTTTCATTAATTCGGCCAAATGGTTATAGTCGGATTGCTTAACCACTACAATCATTTTATCGCTATTGGAGGCCTTGTAATAACCAAGCTTAAGCATTGCTTTTTCATTTGCGATGTTCGATTCTTTCAGTGTGCGATCAATCTGCTCCATATGCTTTTGCTCGCTGCTATCACCATCCGTCGTTGTCCGGTAGGTGAATAGATAAGGATTTCCCTTAACATGATCTCCTCCGATGATGGATTGAAATCCATAAAGCGAGCCTATCGCACAAAACGAGACAGTGGAGATAATAGCGACCAGAAAGAACGAACGCGCGTTGTCCTTCAAGCGGTAGGCGAGATCGGAAAAAAGCAGCATATTCGTTTTGAGCCAAAAAATCGATTCCATACTCTTTAGCTTCCGAATGATATAAACGCTAAGCTGTGTAAACAGCAGGTAGGTGCCGATGCAAACCATGATCGTAACCGGAATGAGCAGAAAAATAGCCTCGGTCCCATCGGCTCGTAAACTAAGAAAGTAGCTTGCTCCAATCAAGATTGGTACTAGCATGGAAAGAAGGAAGGATGACTTTGGCTCACTTTTCGCTTGCTTGTTTGCCTTTAATAGCGTAACCAGCTGCCCGCTGCGCAGTACGGTAGAAATAAAAAAAGAGATGAGAATAAATAGAATCAAAAATGAAACCAGAGTGAGGGCAATAGCCTTATAAGGAATATAAAAGGATAGCTTTTCATTTATGGTAAGAACATTTTCCCCTGCAAGCAAAATCGCCTTTGCAAACACAAGTCCCAAACCAATGCCGCCGATAATGGCAAATAGGCCAATAATCATATTTTCCAAAAAAATCATCAGACGGAGCTGGACAGTGGTCATGCCCTGCATGATCATCAGCCCAAATTCTCTTTTGCGCGATTGTAGAAATGTACTCATGGAGTAGAGAACAAAAAAGAAGGAAAAGACATAAATAATCCACTTGGATACAGAAAGCGCAAACGTAGCGCTGGAATGAATATTTTCCCCGCTAAGGACAGGGTGATATGCAAAGATAGAAAAAGTAAAGAAAACCATCACTGTAAATAGACTGCTGAGGAAATAACCTGCATAAAGCCGTTTGTTACGAGTGACGTTACGGAATGCGAACTGGCGAAACGTCATTATGATATCCTCCTAACAGCGAAAGCGTATCGATAATTTTTTGGAAGAAGGTTTGACGATTGTCACCCCGATGGATTTCCGTATAGAACCTGCCGTCCTTAATGAAAATAACGCGATTGCAATAACTAGCAGCCACCGCATCATGCGTGACCAGCATCATTGTTGCTTTCTGCTCACGGTTAATTTTCTCCAGCAGTTCCATAACATCCTTCGCTGCTTTGGAGTCAAGATTTCCTGTCGGCTCATCTGCCAGCAGCAGCTTGGGAGAGTGAATCATAGCCCTTGCTATCGCTGCTCGCTGTGCCTGCCCCCCAGATATTTCATACATGCGTTTATCCATAATCTCTGTAATGCCTAGCTTTTCTGCTATGGCTTTTACTTTTTTCTTCATTTCGCTAACCTTGTTGCCATCTAATGTCAGCGGCAGCACAATATTCTCCTCAACCGTCAAGGTGTGAAGCAGATTGAAATCCTGAAAAACAAATCCAAGCTCACGGCGGCGAAATATAGCTAACTCATTTTTGCCCAGCTTGCTGGTCGTTTTGCCGTGAAATGATATGTCTCCCGTTGTCGGCTCGTCAATCGTTGCAATTAAGTTCAGCAGCGTTGTTTTCCCGCTTCCAGAGGGGCCCATAATCCCAACAAAATCACCATCATCAATCGTTAAATTAATGTCGGTCAAAGCCCGATAGGACATTTTACCTTCATATATTTTACTAACCTGTCTTACATGCAGCATACTTAGATCTCCTTTCAAGAGGAAAACAGTTAATGTGTGATCAGTATACTGTGGACGGTCAGCCGCTAACTATCGATTAGACTTTCACTTTTATTACACGCTTGTAAGCTTCTGATAGGCGGCAAAAATAATACGTACCTCCGTACCTTGATCGACCACTGACGTTAGCTCCATTCTATGCCCAAGACGATCAGCAGCCTCCTTCGTCAGATAGAGCCCCATACCCGTTGATTCGCGCATGCCGCGTCCGTTTTCCCCGGTAAAAAAGGGATCAAATACCCGCTTCATATCCGCAGCAGGAATGCCTACCCCACGATCGATAACTTCAATAATAGCTTCGCTCCCGCGCAAATAGCAGGAAATCACGACCTTCTTCCCTTCTGTCTCTTTGCTCGCAGAATATTTAATCGCATTGATGACGAGCTGGGAGAGCATAAAAAACAGCCATTTCTCATCCGTTTCGACCGTTAATTCAGGCGTACTGATATGAACCTCGGGATAAATCTGATTGCGAATAAAAAGTCGTTTGTTGTCATGGACAACAGCGCTGATGATTTGTGACAGAACAACGGGCTTCACGTGGAAATCCTGTTCGAACGCGCGGAGCCGAGCCATATAGAGGACCGTATGCAATCCCGAGCGCATTCTCTCCAGCTCCTCACGAATGCTGGCAAACTCAGGCTCATCGATATTTTGAACAGTGAGCTCAATGACCGAAAGAGGTGTTTTCATTTGGTGAACCCATTGGTCCATGAAAACGAGATGCTCCTCCTGCTGCTTCTTTACTGTATATAATTGCTGCTGATACTGACGGTACTRGGTATGCAACAGTTTCTGGAGCGCCTCCGAGATGGGCGACTGCCCGATTTTCTGAAATGAAGCATCTAGCGATTCGAGAGGCTGACTAAGGCGGAGGTAATAATGTCGCCGACTAAGAAAGTGGTACACAAGGTATCCGCCTAGGATGAAGAAAGCAAGAAAAACAACGTAAAGTGCTGTCTTCAAATTGTGATAGCCATCGAGCCAATAAATCGAAAAAATGATACCCAATTGCAAAAGCTGAACAACAATGAGCAGAGAGTGTTCTCTTATAAACAGTTTCACTTGTCACTTTCCTTCATCCATGTGACGTTCAGCCGATAGCCTGTACCTCTCACCGTCAGCAAAGCATCTTCGATGCCAAGCTCTTGAAATTTTCTTCTAACGCGGGTAATGTTCACATTCAGCGTATTTTCATCCACGTAAGCCTGATCATCCCACAGCTTCTCAAGCAGAGCCTCGCGGCTGGCAACCCGTGGATATCGCTCAATGAGGCTTTCTACGATGTCGGATTCTTTTTTCGTGAGCGCAATGATTGCAGCTTCTAGCTTCAGCTCCAGCCTTTCGGGATAAAGCATGAGCCCTTCGATTTCGAGAACGCGTTCCTCATATCTGGAGGCATACTCCCCATAGGCACGTCGAAGATGGCTGTGGATTTTGGCCAGCACAATTCCAGAGTGAAACGGCTTCGTGATATAGTCATCTCCCCCATTTTCAAGAGCCATGATCTGATCCATTTCACCGTCGCGAGCGGATATAAACAACACCGGGCAGATCGATGCGCTGCGGATTTGCCTGCACCAGTAATAGCCGTCATAACTAGGCAAATTCACATCAAGAAGAACCATGTCCGGCGTGGCTTGATGGAACTCCTCCATTACATGCTGAAAATCGTTTACCCGTATCCCTTCATAGCCATATTTCGTTATAGTAGACAGCAGAAGCTCCGCGATTTTCGGATCATCTTCTACAATCATTATTTTGTGCATCTCACTCTCTCCTTGTATGGACCATTAATGTCAAAATAAGAATATTGCAACACTATCTATTATGCTTGATCTATTATCGATATGGAAACGGGAAGCTAGCACTTTTTTTCTCATGTGATAGATTAATGGAATTCTATTCGTATTACCTAGTAGGCGCCAATAATTGTTGCAAGGAGGGGTGAACGGTTGAAACTGACAGAGGACAATGTTGTACAACACATAAAGAACAAAAACGAAAAAGCCATTTCTTTTATTATCCATCAATATGGAGGACTGCTTGCTGCCATAATTAAACGCCATTTAAATGGCCAGCAGCAGGATTACGAGGAATGTCTGGATGATGTGCTGCTTTCAGTATGGAACAATATTTTGCACTTCGATCCAGAGAAAAATGGCTTTAAACAATGGCTTGCAGCGATTGCCAAATATAAAGCAATTGATTATCAAAGAAAACAAATCAAGCTTCACAATCACCAATTTTCGGTTTCCGAAATAGATGATCGCATGCTCAAAACAAGCGAAGCAGCCGGCACAAGCCAAGTAGATGAGCTGTTTGACCAACTATCAGCGCGTGAGCGGGATATTTTCGAAAAATATTACTTAGAGGGAACACCTTCCCATGAAATCGCGGAGCACTATAATGCCAAGGAATCTTGGGTGCACAACAAGCTTTCTAGGGGACGCAAGAAATTGAAAAGCTATCTGCTCAAAAATAATCAAGGATAAGGAGTGAGACTGTGTCGATTTATAAAGAGCTAAATGATCTTAACCTGGATGTAAGCCAGTATGAAGAACAGGAGCTCACGAGCTTCCAAAAAAAGAGCTGGGACCGACGTGTACGGAGTACAATTAGAAAACATAAAACCAATAACAGAAAGAAATATGCAGGCGTTGCGGCGGCCATTATTTTGGCAGCAGGTATTTCAATCAGCACGGGGACTGTGACTTTTGCCAATGTTCCATTCGTCGGAGGGTTGATGGAGCGATTGATGGCAACTAATGCAGATGAGAACGCGGACTACTCTCCGTTTAAAACCGAAATTGGTGCCACTGCTGAAAATAAGTACGGGAAATGGACCTTAGATGAAGCGTTGATTGATAATGGACGTTTGCTTATTAGCTCCACTTTTGAGCCTGCTAAGGGGGTCAAATTTAATTACCAAATGCATCCGATGCCAACCGTACTCATGAATGGACAGAATCTCACTTCAGGAACCGCTGGACAATCCATTAAAGTTCACGATTCCATGTATACCGTCTATAATGAGCTGCGAATTTCAGAGCTTCCGATCGGTGAAACGATTGCCTTCCAAATTAGATACGATAATCTAGACTGGAGCATCGACTCGAAAGTGAAGCTGATTGAAAATCCTTGGTCCTTTGACATAAAGGTTCCAACGAATCAATTGGCTGCAACAAGTGAAACGATTGCATTTAATCAGGATATATCACTTGGAAACGGACAATCCATTCATCTAAAAAACATGGTCGTATCACCTATTTCAACGATTTTATATTATGACTGGACCGAGCAATCCAACCACATTGCGTTTAAAATCGTCAGTGAATCCGGACTGGAGCTATTGCCAAACACTGCGGAAATATCTGCTGAGGGTTCTTATAACCGATACGTTCCGATTGATTTGAAAGCTGAGAAATATTATTTGGTTCCTTTCGAGAGTTCAGAGAACCCTCATGCTGAGAATCCAGGAGAGGTACCGGAGCAATCGATAGTGATTAATCCATAGCATAGCAGTGGCAACGCATCCCACCATTCCGGCTCCTGAGCGTGAAATTCTCAGAAATAGGACTAGAAACTAGCCCTATTTCTCTTTAAACAACCAATTCAGCACAATTAGATATAAAAACTAGTCTTATATCTCACCGCATACCGCCATTCCGGCTCCCGAGCGTTAAATTCTTATAAATAGGACTAGAATCTAGTCCTATTTCTCTTTAAACAACCAATTCAGCATAATTAGATATAGAAACTAGTCTTATACTTACAATGCACCTTGCTAATTCTCCCAAAAAAAGAGATATTCATAGAATAGCTGTTTAAGCTTAACGTTTAAAAAGCTGCCGTTGATTTGAGATGAAATTTAGGAGGCGGTACAATCATGCCCCACATTCCATTCAAGGATTTGGACGTTTTTTATGAAAAAATGGGGAACGGTGAGCCTGTCATTTTTTTGCATAGCGGCTACTCTCGGGGAGTTCTAGCCTTCGCCAGCCAATTGCTTGATTTTCAGAGCAAATATACCTGTTATTATCCTGATTTCAGAGGTCATGGGCGAACAAAGTGCAGCAGTCTCGAATGGAATACGCCTCAGCTTGTAGAGGACACGATCGAATTTATGGACGCGCTTGGCATTTCTAGTGCACATTTGATCGGCTACAGCTTGGGGGCGAATGTTGGATTGTATGGCGCTGTTCATTATCCCGAAAGAGTTGCTACTTTAACTACGATAGGAACTAGCGGTTATGCAGATCCAACGGGTGTCGAGCAATTCGAGCCAGAGTGGCTTTTGGAACAGGGGCAGCAAGCGACCATCAATCAAATGATTGAAAGGCATGCAGAAGCTCATCGAGGAAATTGGCAAGAGCATATGCGGCAGTCTGCGAACGACTGGCGTCTCTATCCTCAGCTTACGAGCGAGCAGCTAAGCAGCATTCGTTGTCCATCCTTGCTTATTACTGGTGAAAATGATCCCTTTGTAGGTGAAACGAAGATAAAGCAGTTGAGTTCCCTGATTAAAAGATCTCGATATCTCGTCGTTCAGGGCGGCAGTCACAGGCCTCATATGCTTAGAGAAAATCCGGTTTTGGTTAATGACACCATACTAGATTTTATTGGCTCATACCCGATTTCCGACATGTGAGATTATCTAATCAAAATTGAAGCTTACGATTAAGCAAAAAAGCTGCCGAGTATAACAATCGGCAGCTTTTGCTGTGTTAGCGGGGCGATTGGTTTGCATAGCAGCCACGGACGTTTTCTTGTCTGCAGCTGCCGCTGCATTTTTCTATCGCACATTACGTTTATGTTGGCCGTACAATTGTGAATTGCTCGCCTAGCTTCGCATAATCGTTTCCAGCAAGCCGGCTCACCGGCTTCAATGCCTCGGCGTTAATACGTCCATTCTCGTACAAAGCCTCATCCACATGGAAACGTACAACTCTGCCAATTAATAAATCACAGGCTGGCGAATCCGCTGTACCGCCAAGCGATAACGATTGATCAAGTACACATTCCATACGAATTCTCGCTTCAGCCACACCCGGCACACGCACAAGGTCGCTTGCGATAGCCGATAAGCCTGCAAGCGCAACCTCACTCTCTTCCGAAGGCAAAGCTGCTGCCGTTATATTAATCGCTTCGATATAGCTCTCATCAGAAATATGTACAACAAATTCGCCTTGGGCGATGGCATTTCGGGAGGTATCCTTCTGGATACCTCCCGGCTTGCGCTGTACAGATACCGCAACCATAGGCGGATTAGCGGTAACGATATTGAAGAAGCTGAACGGAGCTGCATTCAGAACACCTTCGCTTGAGAGTGTAGTGACAAAAGCAATGGGTCTTGGCACAATACTGCCAATCAACAGCTTATAATTGTCCTGCACACTTTGACTCGTTGGATCAATCGATAACATGATGGGCTCCCCTTCATAAGCGAAATGCTTGCTTTATATTAACCTTTAAAGGTTTCGTTAAACCAAGCCGCTGCGGCAGCTACCTCTGAACTCGTTAGCTGATGTCCAAATGTTTCCCAATGTACCGTAACCGGAGCCCCCGCTGCTTGCAGCAAACGGTCCAGCTCCTCCGTCTCCTGAGGTGTGCAAAGCGGATCATTCGAGCCCGCACCTATGAAACAAGGTACGCCAGCTAGGTCAGGCAGATCAACATCCCGAATCGGCACCATCGGGTGATGCAAGATCGCTCCGCGAAGCGTACCTTGATAGTGGAACAATAGGCTGCCTGCGATATTAGCTCCATTGGAATAACCGATCGCCACGATATTATTGCGGTCGAATCCATATTCTACTGCGGCTTGATCTAGAAAATCATTAAGCTCCTGCGTGCGGAATTTAAGGTCCTCTAGATCAAATACGCCTTCAGCAAGACGTCTGAAATAACGCGGCATACCATTCTCGAGCACATTTCCTCTGACACTCAGCACGGACGAAGCAGGCGAGACCAGCTCAGCAAGCGGAAGCAAATCCCGCTCGGTTCCACCCGTTCCATGCAAGAGCAGCAGTACTGGTGCAGTTGCATCTGTTCCTTGTTTGAATATATGTTTCATCATTTGTCCTCCTCCAATACTCTTACTTCAAATGGTGACAATAATTGCTCAATTTGCGTACGATGCTCCTCATACCATTCCGGCAGCATCAGCTTTTCACCGAGATGCTCCGGCTCTTCATCACGAGCAAAGCCCGGTGGATCTGTAGCAATCTCGAATAAAATGCCGCCGGCTTCACGGAAATAGATCGCGTTAAAATATTGGCGATCCACGATCGGAGTAGGCTGGAAGCCATGGCTCTCGACGTGGCTTCTCCATAGCGCGTGCTCCGCGTCGTCTTTTGCCCGCCAAGCGATATGGTGAACGGTGCCAGCTCCTCCATGTCCGTGTTCCATATCCTCTACATTGATGTCAATTAGATTGCCCAGATCGCCTGTTGCTTTAAAACGAGCATAACCTTCATCTTCCCCGACTTTCTCCAGACCCATCACGTTAACAAGGAGCTCCGCGGTTTTAGCCGAAGCCGTCGTATATAATACGGCACCGCCAAAACCCTTGATCGCTTGCTGCGCCGGAACGCCGCCAAACGACCATTTACTGTCCGCTCCTTGCTCCCTAGCCACGATCTCAAGCTTTAAACCATCAGGATCTTCGAATTGCAAATACTGCTCTCCAAATCTTGATGTTTGAGCAAAATCTACATTTAGCTTAGCTAGACGCTCTTTCCAAAAACCGAATGCACCTGCGGGAACTACATAAGTGGTTATACCCACCTGGCCTCCGCCAATTTTGCCTTTGCGTGAATTCTCCCAAGGAAAAAACGTAATAATAGTGCCTGGACTTCCGATCTCATTGCCAAAATATAAATGATAAACCTCTGGCGCATCAAAGTTAATCGTCTTCTTAATCAACCTTAGACCTAATACGCCTGAATAAAAATCTGCCGTCGTCTGAGCGTTTCTAACAAAAGCGGTTATATGGTGAATACCAGCTGTTTGATTTGTCATGGTAATGACACTCCTTATTTTATAGGAATATGAAAAGTAATGTAACTAACCCCACTTCTGATTAGCCAATAAGCGCATCAATGGAGTATTCACCAGCGCCTGTTAATGCGATGCCTATAGCAATGGCTACGAGAACAAGATTATATTCATAACCGTTTGCGGTTGCCCATATTCCGTTAGGACCATGCACCTTCACTATAGCACCAAGCATAGTAAGCACGATCAATACCGCAGCAAGAGGTGTAAGCAGACCAGCGACGAATAATAGGCCGCCGATTAGTTCCATTATTCCAGCGGCAACAGCCATAGCAACCCCTGGCTTAATGCCAATCGACTCCATCCAGCCGCCTGTTCCCTTTGGTCCATAACCGCCAAACCAGCCAAACAGCTTTTGTGCACCATGCCCTACGAACAATAGACCTACAACGACACGAACAACCAATAATCCCAAAGCAATACTCAATGTAAACTCCTCCATTTTGTTTTTAATGTTTAAACTACTGCTTGCATCACAGCTCTTCTTTTGCCACTATTTAAAGAATCTCTATTTTAAGATATATGGCGTGCATAAATGATCGCTGCTACCTTAAAACAGCCATCATTGATATGCAACAATCGCTCACGCGCGTGATTACACCTTTACAGCTAGTTAAACCCGCTACTTGTAGTGCTCCTGAGCAAACTTTCCTAGCTTCTTGAGCAGCTTGCTTGCACTTTGCTTCTCTTCTGTTGTCAGCCCATTTACCGCTTGCTTGATAGCGTCTTCGTGAGCAGGAAATACATCCTCTACGAACTGTTTGCCTTCATCGGTTAGTTCTGCATAAATGAGGCGCCTATCCGTAGTCGAAGCTCTCCGGCGTACCATTTGCTTCTTCTCCAGCTTATCTACGACATAAGTAATGTTGCCGCTGCTCATAAGCACTTTCTCACCGATTTGCTGCAATGGCTGCGGTCCGCGGTGGTAGAGCAATTCAAGCACTCCAAACTCCGTGCGGTTCAAGCCGTTTTTACGAATATCACGATCCGCGTGGGCATTCACCCATTGGCTCGCTCTAGACAGCGCAATGAAGAGATCTAATGAATCATTTTGTTTTTCATTTGCCATGATGATCACTCCCCTCTGCGCCGTTTTATCTTTAATTAATTTATCTTGATTTAAAGATAATACATTTTGAAACAGTTGTCAACGCTTATGCCGAATCTTTTTTGAATAGACGATAACAGACATGCTTCTCAAAAAATAGAACGGCTTGAGATTTCACCTCAAACCGTTCCGCCGTCGATGGATTCCATTTAGCTTTCTTTGGCCGGCCTGACCGAATTCCCTTTAATAAGAGAAACATAAATCCGTTCATGCTCCACTTCGTCGCCACTGATCAACTTGATCAGCTGCTCGGCAGCAAGAGCCCCCCATTTGCGCTTGGAATAATCAATTGTAGATAAGCGCGGCTGAGTGTAAGAAGCCAGCTCCATATTATCAAACCCAACGATATGAATATGTTCACCGATCCGAATATCAGGATGATGCGCCGCCAAATAATTGAACATACCAATAGCCATCTCATCGTTGAAGCAAAACACTGCCGTAGCCGCGCCGCTGTTCTCAGCTATAATTGTCGCTGCAGCCTGCTCCCCAGCCGATTTATTGAAATCTCCTTCAATTACAGTCAGCTTAACGCCAGCGGATCGTTCCACCGCTTGCGTAACAGCTTGCAGCCTCTGCCTTGAATCATAAGAGCCGCTAGGGCCAGTCACTACATAAAGTGTCCGATGGCCTTGCTCGATCAAATATTCGGCTGCCAGCCTTGCCCCTGCTTTGTTATCGAGCAGCACTTGATTGATGTTGGAGTGCTGCAGTTCACGATCCAGCACGACCAGCTTATGCCCGCGCTCCGCGTAGCTCAAGAGCTCTGTGCTGCCAAACGTCTCGTCCAGTATAATCGCACCATCGATCATTCGCTCGGGCAGCATCCGATGAGATTGCTTACCGCTGCACACGATCAGATCATAGCCCTTTTCCGATAAAATCTCCTTTGTTCCTTGCAAGAGATCGCCGTAGAATGCGCCGCTGAAGTCGGTAAGAAAGACACCGATAATTTTTGTTTCTCTCGTCTTGAGCGACCTTGCAGCAGCGTTCGGGATGTAGTTTAATTCCTTGGCAACAGCCAATATTCTTGCTGTCGTCTCATCCGTCACCTTGGGGCTGCCGTTAAGCGCGTAAGATACCGTCGAGATCGAGACCCCCGCTTGTTTAGCGATATCCTTAATACTAACCACAGCATTCGCTCCTATCTTTCATTGTTCCTTCACTATATCACAAAGACTGGCGGTTCTTGGAGACCGCCAGTCTGCTTCTTACATAAATATTTCGATTCGGTTCGATTCCGAATGAAGATTAGCTTTCAATTGTTCTTCGGAAATTTGTACTCCACCTACACGATAACGGTTAGCTGAAGGCTTCCCTTCCGCTTCCTTACCGTTAATGATGACCTTCGTTACCTGTCCTGCATCGCTAAGGCGATAAACAAAAGTAATCGGCAAGCCGTTCCACATGAAATCGAATTGCATGCCATCCAGCTTAGCTGGCAAAATCGGATCGATAACCAGATTACCTTCCGACTGACGGATACCGAGGGCATTCGAAATCAATTGGTTCATATAGATTCCGGGACCGCTCGAATAAATTCTCCAGCCGCCCTTAACAGGTACAGTTCCTTCACGAAGCTCACCGAAACGCTCCTGCGCCTCATAACGGTTGTTGAACTTACCGTCTGAGCTGCTGAAGTAAGAGTTGCTTTGACGCAGCTCTGCATTAGGAACAACATCACGCAATCCAACCGGATTAATCATGAGTAGACCTTGCCATACTTCATCCGTCTTGCCTAGCTTAGCCATTGCTTCAACATAACGAATATGAGCATGAACATATTGCAAGCCGACTTCCCGACCGAAATTAGATGCCTGCTCTGCCCGCTTAAAGTTAGTGCTTACGCCGCCTGCATATTGTGCAGGACGGTTCATCAGCCGTACGCCATCTGGACAATACAGCTGCTCTTTAATAACACGGTAATGCTCAGCTGCTTGCTCCTCTGTAAGCAATTCGCTAATCATACTGCGTGTCATTGGAAGCAAGCGGTATTGAATGCCTGTAGTTGTGTCAGTCGGGTGAAGCATCAGCTTCGCATCGCCCGGCTCCTCCATGTATACAAAGCCAGGAATGACATCCTGTTGCAGCATATACTGATTAAAGTCCGCTTGAATAGCTGATGCCAGCTCCTTAAGCTCGGCTGCCTGTATCGCATCAACTTCCTCCAGCACGCGGCCAAACTGTGCGATTACCTGATACGTAAGCGCCACTGTCCAGCTGCTGACCATATATTGCTTAAGCTGTGCATTAGCCGGCTGCAGCGTATCGTCCCAATCTCCGTCGCCATAGGATGACAAATGCGTGTCGTGCAGGAAGTGGCTCTTCATATAGGCAATTTCCTTCATCGCGTGGTCAAGCAGCGTCGCAGATTCTGTCGTGAATTCGCCTTTATGACGGACCGTATAAGGAACACGCTCCTGCAAAATGCTATAATCCTTTGTTGCTGCCAAGTAGTCGCCAAGCACCTTCAGCGGCCAAACAATAATATCGCCATGGCTTTCTTCTTGCTGAATGTGGAAATACTTGTCGAACATGAACCATTGCGGCCAATTTCCGTCATCCTCGTATTGATGGGAATACACGGTCTTCAAGATTTCAGCAACCTGCTCGTATTTGTTCATAGCCATGAAGTACTCAGTCGGTCCTTGGCAAACGTCGCGCGTTCCCCATGCTGCACCGCCGTATTGCTCCAAACCATGAGGCACAGAGTAGTGAACGAGCATATTGTGCGTGTACCACCACGCCAATGCATTCACTTTATCCAGCTCAGCTGAAGCTGCTTCAGTACCCTCAGCGGATAAGCGGAAGCCATTCATCACATGACGGAAAAACTCACGGTAGCGCTCGATTTCAAGCTCTGCCTTCCGCTCTGACTGTGGCAATGCCTCGCCACGCAAGAGACCTTGCATCGTAATTGTCCATTCCGCACTTTGGCCAAGCTGCATCACCACAAGCGATGCTGAGCCTGATGCCGTACCGCTAACAAGCAAGCTTTCATCTCCTGCAGTCATGTCTGCCCCGCTCACGAACATCCGATATTGCAGATTAGGGAAGATCGGAGCGCTTATGGATGCTTGGTCAGCCTTGAAAGTAAATACGCCGTCCTCCAGCTCCATATGGAACGGCAGCTCGTATTCATTGTTATTCATGGATACTTGATTCGTAACTAAATAGCGGTAAGCCTGTCCATTTACCGAACGAAGGTGAAGGCGTACCTCAGGCGAATCAACCGTTGTATAATTTGTAATGATGATTGTGTCATCTGCTGTTTTGTAGAACCAACGAGCATAGTTAAAGCCGATCTCAAACATCGAAGGCATAGTAAGAAGGCGGTATGAACCTTCCAACTCGACATAAATACGTTGTCCAGATGTCTTTAAATTATTGAGCGCATTGCGTGCATTCGTAAACAACTTGTGGAAGCTGGTATTGCCTACTAGCAATTGTGAGTTAAAAATACCGTACATATAGGAAGTTGTCGTCATAACATTCTCTGTCATACGGTCATTGCCGCCAGACATAAGAATATGACCATGCGGACGCTCAACTAGCAGCTCCTTCTCTTTAAGCACAACATGCTCATGGCTCTCTGTAAAGAAAGACAGCAGCTTGTCGTCTTGCCATTCCTCCTGATGACGGTTAGGGAAATAAGCGTTAACTTCCTCCATCGTCATTGATGCCGTGCGTACTGGCGTTCCAATCGCATTTGCAACCTCAGACTTAGCTACAGGTGTTGCCGTCGCAGCGAAGTCGGTCTCATTCGAACGCTCAACTTCTTCCCACGCCTTCTGAACTTCTGCGCTGAATTCTATTTCACTCACAGCTGATGGATGATCTGCCTTGAACATGCCGTAAAATACAAAGCGAGCTTTATCCATCAACAAGACAGGCTCAGCTTGAAGCGCCGCATAAGTGAATTCATATTGGTAAACCTCATTCGCTAGTTCAGCCTTGCCAAGCGCTTCCGGCACGTCCGTTTCTTTGTAGCTAAGGCCAAAGAATTGGAATCCGTCCGTTGAGTAGCTGGCTGCTCCTGTTAGTGAACCGTGCTGCATGTAAGGAAATGATCCTTGCATCGGCTGATTCTGGCGGAAGCAAAGAACATAACCCAGCTTCTCATCTTTAAAAGCTTTATGGTCAACGTACTGCGACATGTATGCTTCGTTCGACCGCACTGCGCCAATATCGGCGAGTCCAATGTCTTGTCCATAAATGATGTCGATCTTCGCTTCTTTTCCTTGCGAATGTGCGGTTACATCCCAGAACCAGATGCCATGGTTCGTTAATGTGAAGACTACGCGATAGTCGATACCATCAAATGCAGTCCCCTCCCATAGCAGACGTCCTTCCACTGCTGACATACGGCTTGATGAATGAATCCCAAGCAAAGGCTCATAAGAAATCCCTTCTTCGGTATGCATGCGCAAGTAAAGATTGTTAAGCGAACCATCTACATTGTTCGACACCACTTGATTCAGCATCGTTCCTTTATTGACAGCTTGCGCAAGGCCTCCGCTGCTTAAAAAATCAAACGTCAGCTCTCCTGCTTTTATTTGCAATTTATTCATCGCTTTCAACGCATTCACTATAGCTTCCATTTTCTTCTCACTGCCTTTCTATTTGCTTAGTTTGAATTTAAGCGTTTCTACATCGCGGCTGTTTGGCCCAATGTACAGTTCAAAGTCACCAGGGTCGCTTGTGAAGGTCAGATCAGCATGATAATAACGCAGCTGTTTTTCCTCCAGCGTAAACGAGACCTCTTTGCTCTCTCCTGGCTGCAGCATCACCTTGCGGAATGCCTTTAGCTCTTGCAGCGGACGGACAACATCCCCCGCCATGTCGCGTACATACAGCTGTACGGTTTCCTCACCAGCGCGAGCCCCAGTATTCGTTACTGTGATGTTTACATGCAATGGCTTTGAAGCACTCATCGTATCCATCGCCATCTTCGCTCCGCTGTAGGTAAAGGTTGTATAACCAAGCCCATAACCAAACGGCAGCAGCGGCTCATTCGGAACATCCAAGTATTGAGATACGTATTTCACCTGCGCATCATGTGCGCCCTGCGGCCTTCCCGTATTGAACCGGTTATAATAAACCGGTACTTGGCCTACGGAATGAGGGAACGACATCGACAGTCTTCCAGTCGGTTCCGACTCGCCGAACAATAATTCCGCAATGGCAGCGCCGCCTTCCGTACCTGGGAACCACGCCTCTAATACGGCATCCGATTGATCAATTACCCCGTGCAGATCAAGCGGTCGTCCGTTGAATAGGACAGTCACCATCGGCTTGCCTAGCTGTTTCAGCTTAGCGATTAGCTCAAGCTGTACCTGCGGCAATCTAATATTCGACCGGCTAGCCGCTTCTCCGCTCATATCCGAATGCTCACCTAAAGCAAGCACCACGATATCTGCTTCTTTAGCTGCAGCATATGCCACTTGCCACTGCTCATCCGTTGCTTCTTCAATACCGCAGCCTTCTGTCACAGACAACAATGATGCATCTACTTTGCTTGCGATGCCTGCTGCCAGTTGAACCGCCTCTTCCTTGGAGCCAAGCCAAGACCAAGGTCCAAGAATATCGCCGCTAGCCGCGAAAGGACCAATCAACGCAATTTTCTGCTCGCGTCCAAGCGGAAGAACTCCATCATTTTTCACGAGGACACAGGATTTAAGAGCAAGCTCACGCGCAGCCTCGCGATGTGCTGCTGAGCCTACAATTTCCTGCTCACGCTCTTCATTCGCTCCACGATACGGTTGATCGAACAAGCCCAGTTTCTGCTTCAGCTCCAGAATGCGAAGTACAGCTTCGTCGATCAAAGTAACATCGATTTCATTCTCCTCAACAAGCCGCTGCAAATGATCCGTGTAACAGGTCGTCATCATTTCAATATCGACGCCGGCTTTGATCGCCTTCATTGCCGCTTCCGACTCATCCGCTGCAACACCGTGCGGGATCAGCTCTTTTACTGCGCCCCAATCGGAGATCAGCACACCGTCAAACGCCCATTCGCCGCGAAGAAGATCACGCATCAGCCACTTGTTACCTGAAGCTGGAATGCCATCCACTGTATTGAATGCAGTCATGACCATTTCGCAGCCTTCATCCAGCGCCGCTTTATATGCAGGCAAATAAAACTCGCGAAGCTGACGCTCAGACAGATCAACCGTGTTATAGTCGCGTCCACCTTCTGCAGCTCCATATGCGGCAAAGTGTTTCACGCATGCTGCCACGCGGTTAATATCATTTGCAAGGTCTTTTCCTTGAAAGCCTCTTACGAAGGCTCTGGCGTATTCACTGTTCAAATATGGGTCCTCGCCTGTCGATTCCATGACTCGGCCCCATCTTGGGTCCCTTACGAGATCGACCATCGGAGCGAACGTAACGTGCACACCTGCCGCAGCAGCTTCCTTAGCAGCGATCTCGGCACTTTGTTCCGCCAGCTCCATATCCCATGAGCAGCCGATTGCCAGCGGTACAGGAAAGATCGTTTTGTAGCCATGGACGATATCCGCCATCACTAGAAGCGGAATGCCTAAGCGGTTGTTCGCCAAATGCTGCTTCTGTATGTTAATGACTTCCCTCGCTCCTGTTAAGCCAAGCACGGAGCCTGTATTGCGAACCGTTTCTTCCGTTACGCCCATTTCAGCCATCGGTCCGGTAATTTGTCCATCCGCGCCTTCAAAGAATGGCGTCGCCAGCTGCAGCAGCTGCCCGATCTTCTCCTCAAGCGTCATGAGCTTTAGAAGAGCCGCAGGTTGCTTTTCCATATCCGTGTTCCTCCTCGTAATAGCCAATCAAATTTATCGTTCTTATCGTTAATGTTTACAGGTCCTTCTGTCTTTACCACGCTTATGTCTTATGGCCAATATTTTTAATAATCGAAACGTTTCTATTGATTCCTAATTTGGATTATAAACAATTCAAAAAGAGTCGTCAATTGCTGTTTCATCTTTAATAGAAACGTTTATATTATTAATATGAGACTATTTTCCTGAAATAAAAAAACGCTTGAACCCGTTAAAACTTTGATCTATAATGATGTCGAAACGTTTCGAATCAATAAGCAGGTCTGGTTCTAAAGTTGTAAACGGTAATATATTTTGTTTATAGAAACGTTTCACCACATCAAATAGTATTTCTATTTACTTGTGGCGAACGTTTTTGCTGCGGCAGGGAATGTAACATTTACCTGCTCATCAACACCCAGCTTAGGCTTATATATACGGCAAACAACAGCCGCCTGCGTGCATAACTTGCACGGATTCACAGCATAGTACTGATAACAATCATTCACACAGGAGGAATAATTAATGTTTAAGAAATCAGTAGCAACTGCACTAGCTAGCTCTATGCTACTTATCGGCGCCCTCACTGCTTGCGGAAGCAACAACAGCAATGAAGGAGCAGCAAACGATAAAGTAACCATCAACGTATGGGGGATGGGTGAAGAAGCCAAATCCTTGCCGAAGATTGCAGAGCAATTCATGGTTGAGAACCCTAACATTAAGGTCAATGTACAAGCACTTCCTTGGGATACGGCACATGACAAGCTATTGACGGCTGTCGCTTCCAAAAAAGGTCCAGACGTGCTTCAAATGGGAACAACTTGGATTCCTGAGTTCGCATCCGCTAAAGCGCTTATGGATATCACTCCTTACGTAACTGAATATCCAGAACTTGCTGAAGCAAACTTCTACCCAGGATCGGTATCAACAACTAAATACGAAGATGCAACTGTAGGCGTACCTTGGTACATCGACACTCGCGTGCTTTACTACCGTACAGATCTACTGAAAGAAGTAGGCTACGATAAAGCTCCACAAACATGGGATGAGCTTAAAGATGCTGCAACAAAGCTTAAAGCTCGCGGCAAAAACAAATACGGCATCAGCCTTGATGTTAAAGAACAATCGCTACTATTCATGTTCGCTCGTCAAAACGGCTCGAAGCTTATCGAGAACAACAAACCACAATTCAACCAACCAGAATTCGTGGAAGCCGTTGAATATTTGAACAGCTTCTTCAAAGACGGTTCTGCACCGATTGATCTAGGTATGGATATTATCCCTGCATTTAAGGGTGAAGGTATCTCGCCAATGTTCATCAGCGGACCTTGGATGATTAAACTAATCAATGACCAAGCACCTGAGCTTGCAGGCAAATGGGCAACAGCTGTACTTCCTAAGAAAGAGAACAATCTTTCTTCTCTAGGCGGCTCTAACTTGTCTATTTTCCAACATACAACGCACAAAGAAGAAGCCTTGAAATTCCTTGCTTACATGAGCAAGCCTGAGACACAGCTGAAATGGCTGGAGCTTACAAACTCGCTTCCATCCACGAAAAAAGCATGGGAGAACGAAGCTTTGACTAAAGATCCTAATGTAAAAGTTATCGGTGAGCAGTTGAACAGCTCGGAGCCTATGCCGCTTATCAAGCCATGGGAAGAAATTGCTCAAAACGTGCTATCGACATTCGAGAGAATTTACCGCGGCAAGTCTGAAATTAAGAAGGAACTTGACAGCTTCAACGCCAAAGCTGAACAAATTTTGAATAAATAATGATCGCCATCGCCGGCAGCGGTTCTGGAACAGAGCCGCTGCCGGTTCCATTAGAAATGGATAAAGCCAGGCGCTCATAGCAAAGGAAGGGTCGTTTATGAAAGGCATCTCTCAGAGTAAGGCACCGTATTTCTTTATCGCTCCAACGCTTATTTTGCTTACCTTATTTTCGTTATTGCCGATCCTTGTAGCCTTAATAATAAGCTTTACGGACATGGACTTGGCAGGCCTTGCTGACTGGTCCAATATTTCATTCGTCGGATTCAAAAACTATGTAGACGTGCTGGCTGATCCTATTTTCGTAAAAGCCATACTTAATACGTTGTTCTACGTGATCATCGGTGTTCCACTTGTTATCTTATGTTCACTTGCTATTGCGATCATGATTAATTTCGGCGCAAACCGTGCATTTAAAGCTTTCCGCGTCGTCTATTATATGCCATCAGTTACAAACGTTGTTGCCGTTGCTGTTGTATGGGGTTTCCTTTACAATCCGGCTTTCGGTCTGCTCAACTATATTCTTGATTCGATTAATCTGCCTACGGTTCCATGGCTTCAAGATCCAGTCATGGCTAAAATATCGCTTATTCTGATGGCGGTATGGAGAGGGATCGGTCTCAATATGATCATCTTCATTGCCGCGCTTCAAGGTATTCCGAAGTCTTATTACGAGGCGGCTCAGCTCGACGGTGCCAGCACATGGAAACAGCTGACTTACATCACGATTCCAATGCTGCGCTTCGCGATCTTCTTCGTATCGATCACTACCATGATCGGTTGGCTGCAATTTTTCGAAGAGCCATTCATTATGACCGACGGTGGTCCACTCGACAGCACAACATCTGTGGCCCTGTTTATTTATCGGAACGGCTTCCAGCTTAGCAACTTCGGATACGCGGCAGCAGGATCATTTGTCCTGTTCATCGCAATCATTATTATTACGCTCGTACAATTCAGATTTCAAAATAAAGAAACGGATCTATAATCCAAACGGAGGTGTAATGGATGAGTTCGCAAGCAAAAGCGTCAAGCGCCTCAAAAGGCGAAAAAGCGCTCAAGTGGATACTAGGCATATGCCTCGCGGTCGGCGGGGTATTGGTCATCCTTCCTTTCGTATGGATGATCCTTTCTTCCTTTAAACCAGAGAGCGAGATACAGAATATCCCGCCTACCTTACTGCCTGAACGCTTCACGACGGAAAATTTCAAGAACTTGTTTGAGAATATGAACTTTGGCGTTTATTTGAAAAATACGCTAATTATCGTTTTCTTCTCCTTTATTGGCTTATTCCTGAATGCGATGGCTGGTTTCGGCTTCGCGAAGTACAAATTCAAAGGCAGTAATAACTTGTTCTATATCGTACTTGCTACGATGATGATTCCTGGTCAGGTGACGATGATTCCAGTCTATCTAATCCTAAATGAAATGCATCTGACGAATACGATGATCGGTATCGTTCTGCCCGGACTTGTCGGCGCCTTCGGTATATTCCTGTTCCGTCAGTTCATGGCTACCATTCCAGATGAGCTGCTGGAAGCAACCCGTCTTGACGGTGCAAGTGAATTCCGGACGTTCATGCAAATCGTGCTTCCTATTTCGAAGCCGATACTTGCGGTACAAGGCATATTAGCCTTTATTGGCGGATGGAACAGCTTCCTTTGGCCGCTTATTATCGCGAACGATGAGAAGCTTTACACTCTCTCCGTTGGCCTGTCATTGCTCAAAGGGCAATACGGCGGCAACTATGCCCTCCAAATGGCTGGATCAACCTTTATGGTTGTGCCTATCATCATCATCTTTATCTTCTTCCAGAAGCATATTATCGAGAACTACGCGATCTCAGGCATCAAATAATAACAGCAGGGGCTGTCTCTAAAGGTATGTATAGACCTTTGAAGACAGCCCCTGCTATGTTTTATAAGCTTTTCAGCTATAAATATATAAGCTACCGCCACCACGCTGAGGATGGGTACTCAGCCGCTTGAAGCAGTACAGTCTCTCCGATTTTCGGAGTCGAAATGCGTGTTTTCATCTCCTTAGCTGCCTTTACCGCTCGCTCCACAGGGTCGGTCCAATCATGCATCGCAAGTGTGAATGCACCCCAGTGTATCGGAATCATAATCTTTCCGCGTACGTCCAAGTGAGCCTGTACCGTTTCTTCCGGCATCATATGGATAGCTGCCCAGCGCTCATCATACTGTCCACATTCCATTAATGTGAGATCGAAGGGTCCGTATTTGTCGCCAATTTCTTTAAAGTGAGGACCATAGCCGCTATCTCCGCTGAAGAAGATGCGTGCCTCCCGGCCATGTATTACCCAAGAGCACCAAAGCGTTGCATCGCGATCCGTTAAACTTCTACCTGAGAAATGTCTTGCAGGCGTACAAGCGAGTTGAATCCCCTCATATGAAAACTCATCCCACCAATCATGCTCCTCTATAAGGGATGGATCTACTCCCCATCTTACCAAATGAGGCGCAACACCAAGCGGAACAATAAAGCGTCTCACCTTATCCTTAAGCTTTACGATCGAGCCATAGTCCAAATGATCGTAATGATCATGTGAAATGAGTACCGCATCGATCATCGGAAGCTGCTCCATCTCAAACGGCAGCTTATCGCTGAATCTTTTACCGCCTATAAATGGAAACGGGGACGGCGCTTTGCCGAACATCGGATCAAGCAGAAGTGTTTTCCCGTCGATTGCAAGCAAAGCTGCAGAATGGCCAAACCATGTCAGCTTAGGCTGATGCTGCCCGGCACCATATCCTTCACTCATCGACTCAACAACTAGCGCTTTGCTTGGCCTTGTCATCTTATTGCCTTTCATAAATTGAACGAGCAGCTTCAGCTTCTCGCTTGTTGTCGTATCCATGGCTGTAGGAATCGCATTTATAAATTTTTTACGGCCATATTGGTTCGAACGGCTTAACTGCTGCCGCCGCTCCTTTGATTGTGCTGCCCCAAAAGCAGGGTAATACTGGAGGACCAAATACACAACAACTATGACTACCGCAATGATACTAACGAATATGAGCATGCCTTTTAACCTCTCCCCTTGCCGTATCAATATCTACACGCAGAAAAACCGCTATTGAAGTATACGTTACTACTTCAACAACGGTTTTATCAAGTTTACGTAAAGATTAGACTACGCGCGTCGTGTTCCTCGCAAGATTGCACTTAACAGCAGCACGACTACAACAGCTCCAATGATAGCCGGGATGAGAGCAAATCCGCCCATCGTCGGTCCCCACGAGCCAAGAATTAGCGTACCTAACCAAGCTCCGATGAAGCCAGCTACGATGTTACCGATAATTCCTCCCGGTACGTCGCGCCCAACAAGCAAACCACCTAACCAACCAATTACTCCGCCAACGATTAATGTCCATAATAAACCCATATTTTTTTGCCCCTCTCTGTCATTCGATATAGCTATGATTAACCTCATATGGCTATTTTGAAACAAAACAGTCGAGTGTAATATATGGAAGAACAGAACTCGTTGTCGTTTCAAGGCACTTTATATGAATAGCTGGCTGCTAAGTAATCGGCAGCGTCACCTCAAAAGAAGAACCATCATTCAACCTGCTGTCTACACGAATATTCCCGTGGTGGAGCTCAACGATTTTATGGACGATCGACAAGCCTAATCCGCTGCCATCAGCCGTTCTCGTCCGCTGCTTGTCACCCTTATAGAAACGTTCAAAGATACGGAGCTGATCCTCCGAAGAAATGCCAATACCCGTGTCTGTAATCTTTACTTTGACCTCATCGCCTAGGCGCTCCAGTACAATCTTAATGCTCCCTTTGGCAGGTGTAAATTTAATCGCATTATGAAAGAGGTTTACCCAAACCTGACTAAGCATCTCTTCACTGGCCGCAATTTCTACTTCCTCCAGCTCTAGTTCAAGCTCAAGTGCTTTGTCCAGCCACTGAGGCTCACTAGCGAGCACAATGTTCTCAAGCTGCGCATCGAGCCTGTATCGCTTCGTGTCCAGCTGCTGCTGCTCGGATTCGAGCGTTGTCAGCTTAAGCAGATTGTCGCTTATTTTGGACAACCGCGTCGTTTCCTGCTCAATAATCGACAAGTAATGACGCTGCTCCTCAGGGCTAAGGTCCTCGCGTTGCAGCGTGCTCGCAAATCCGCGTATCGAGGTCAGAGGTGATTGAATTTCATGCGATACGTTAGAAATAAACTCCTGACGAAGCAGCTCTACCTGCTTCAGGTCATGCGCCATATCGTTGATGGACTGAATAACGTCCCCGAATTGGCCATGAAATTTCTTGTCGCGATCCAAGGCCACGTTGAAATCTCCCTTTGCCATTCGTTTTAGCGCATCGATCATTTCAACCCAAACTTCCCTCTGCTTCGGTCGTATCACCAAATTAACGATAGCGAAAAGCACAATGATAAATAAAATGCCCAGTCCCCAGTTCACCAGCTGCACTATATATTCAGGAAAGCGGAACTCATGCCTCGTGTAAAACCACTTCGTCAACCAATACGCCAGCGAGAAGGCACTTCCGCTCAGTAGGAATACCATCGACGTAGCTCCTACAACACGCAGTGAAACTTCCCATTTTGACATTTTACGATTCATTGGAGTACCTCCAGCCGATAACCGAGTCCACGGATCGTACTGATCTTAATCGATACCTCCCAAGCGACAAAACGCTCACGCAGCCGGTTGATGTGTACATCCAGCGTTCGTTCGTTGCCGTCAAAATCATAACCCCAAATCGCTTCGATCAGTTGGTTGCGTGTCAATGTACGGCCTAGATGGCTAACGAGCTTGAACAGCAGCTCAAATTCCTTCGGAGGAAGCGTCGTATAATCCGAATGAATCTTCACTTCATAAGTCTGCCGATCGAGCATGATCTCCGCTACGGAAACCTGCTGCGACACCGCGATTCGGTAACGCTTCAATAGCGCTTTAACTCTGACAGTCAGCTCCGCGGGATCAAACGGCTTTACTAAATAATCGTCCGTTCCGAGGTGGAACCCTCGCACCTTATCGCCCATTTCTCCCTTGGCCGTCAGCATGAGCAGCGGAATATCGTACTGCTCCCGCAGCTCACGGCACAGCTCCCAGCCGTCCATATTCGGCATCATAATATCCAATATGACCATATCTGCCGGAGAGGCTTCCATTTGAGCAAGCGCCGATTGCCCATCCGGAGCCTCCTGCACGCTTAAAGCCTCTTTCTCCAAAATAACCCGAACCAGCTCACGAATATGCGGATCATCGTCTACAATCAGCACATAGCCCATTTCTCCACCCTCTTCTCTGCTTACTTAAGAAGCCGTTTTATTGACTCGAAGCTGTCCATTAGCGAATTCTCGATACATGGTATGGCTAGCATACAATTGATCATGCGTTCCTACCCCGGTAATGACGCCTTTCTCTAGGAAAACGATCGAATCCGCATCAACAACCGTCGACAAGCGATGGGCGATAACGACAGTGGTCCGTCCGATCATTAGATTTTTCAGCGCGTCCTGCACCACTTCTTCTGACTTGCTGTCGAGATTAGACGTCGCTTCGTCGAGCATAAGGATTTGCGGATCACGCAGCAGCGCCCTTGCAATGGCAATCCGCTGCCGCTGCCCACCCGATAGCTTAATGCCGCGCTCGCCAACTTCGGTTTCATAGCTCTCAGGCAATGCTTCAATAAAGCCGTCTGCATAAGCCATTCGTGCAGCCTGCTCGATTTCCTGCTGCGTCACCTCATGCGTCAGACCGTAGCATAAATTGTCTTTGATCGTGCCTGCGATAATTGGGCTCTCCTGCGAAACGTAGCCAATCTGGCTGCGCCATGAACGCAGAGACGCGTCTCTGATGTCTGTTCCGCCAAGCCTAATCGCCCCGGATGTCGGGTCGTAGAACCTCTCCAGCAGCGAGAACAGCGTCGTTTTACCGCTCCCGCTCGGGCCAACCAGTGCCGTTACTTTGCCCGCTTCAATCGTCAGGCTCACATCACGTAGGATTGGCTCATCGGGCTTATAGGCAAAAGATACATTTTCCACCTGCAAGGTTTGGTCCATCTGAGTTACTTCCTTGCCATTATCTTGATCTTCTTCATCGGATTCTAATATACCAATAATGCTGTCCGTCGCGCCCATTGCCTTCTGAAATTGCGTAAAAAATTGTGAGATCTGCGTAATCGGCAGCATGATTTGGAACAGGTACATAATAAAGGCGACTAACTCACCCGCAGTCATCTTACCTGATGATACTTGAACACCGCCAAAGCCGATTAAGCATACCAGCAGCAATAAGATGATAAAAGTGACGATTGGTGAAATGAGCGCCTGCATGCGAGCTTCCTTTAAACCAAAACCAAACAAATTCTGAATGCCGACGCGTCCTTGCTCGTATTCAGCAGGCTCCGAGCCGGATGCTTTGACCAGGCGAATCTCCGACACCACACGATTTACGACGGATGTAAACCTTGCATTCTCCGCCTGCGTGGATTTGGATATGCTGTACATTTTCCGCCCAATTGGCACCATAATGAGTGCGGCCAAAGGGAAGACGGTTAACATGATAAGTGTCATCTGCCAGTTCATATAGAAAAGAATCGACAATGCACCGATAATGGACAAAATGCCTGTGAAAAAACCAGTTACATGCTCCGTAATAAGACCCTTCAGCAGCGCCGTATCATTAGTCAGCCGACTAATCGTATCACCGGAGGATTTGTTGTCATAATACGGGACTGGCAAGCGCAGCAGCTTGCTCCATAACCGCTCTCGGATAGACGAGACGATCTTATTGCCGCTGTAATGCAGCAGGTAAACAGACACGCCTCCAGACACAACCTGCGCGATAAAAGCAGCCGCCATCCAGACAATCTGTCCTGTGCTCAATGACCCCAGCGAGAAGCCATTAACCATATTTTTCGTGAATATAGGTATGGTCAAGCTAACTAGCGTCGTAATGACGCTCAAAATAACCGCAATAGACAGCATCATCTTCGGGGGATTCGTCTCCATAATCAGCCCTATGAATCGCTTGACGTTGCTATTTTTATTTTTCATCAGTATCACTCCTGTATCTCTCTATTCTCTCCACTACAGTTCCTACTTTACCTTGCCTGTTTAAACGCAATATAAACAACGAGGCTGTTGCTGCGCATTTAAGCAAGCCATTCTCACTTTTTGTAATCCACCACTTCCTCTATATGGTAAATTGAGGTAAAATAATGCGATAGTTTGACCAAGCGTTCGTTCGACGCCGCACAAGCCACTACGAATAGGAGAGCTGCCTATGCATTTGCAAGAAGAGCAGGTTGTTATTGGAATAGACGGCGGCGGAACTCATACCCGCGTCATGGTGTGCAGTCATAGAGGACATGTGCTTTCATATTTGGAACGAGGCTCCGCCTCTATTTACAAAGACGAGATGGCAGCTGAAAATGTGCAAGGAGCTATAACCCAAGCACTGCAGCAAGCTGGCCGTACTCCTGAGCATGCGCTGGCGCTGGTTGCCGGTATTGCAGGCTTCGATTCGCCATCTGACCTCGAATGGATTAAGACATTAACAAAGCTTCCGGGACTTACCTGCCCGATGTGGCATGTGAATGATGCGGTCTCGGCTCATAGAGGCGCATTAATGGGCGAACAAGGCATCGTCGTTATCGCTGGAACAGGCTCGATTATCGTAGGCATGACGGACGATGGACAACTGATTCGCAACTATGATTTTCACCACTATGCAGCTAGCGCAGCGAGATTTGTTGCCTATGATGCTGTATATGAGATGCTGGCAGGCAATTGTGATGATACGGACCGTGAGCTTCGCGAAGCCATGCTTGTTCATTGGAATGTTTCAACGGTCCTGCAGCTTGCTGATGTAGCCAAAAAAGGATTTGCGGATGATCGCCGTGCGCGAGACAAGCAGTTTGGGAAGTTCGCTCCTGCGGTTACTGAAGCTGCCGAGCGTGGAAGCTCTCTCGCTATCCGCGTGTGCAGCCGTGCCATCGATCAAATCAAGGTAGGCATCGAGATGATTGCTGCCTCCTTCTATAGTGAAGAGGTTGCTGTTACTTTCACAGGCAGCGTTGCAAACAGCCCTTATTTTATTCGCGAGCTGGGCGAGAAGCTTCGGCAAGGAAACAACAAGCGCTACACCGTTGTTCAGCCTAAATTCCCGCCGGTAGTCGGCTCTGTTTTACTCGCGTTGAAACAGCTGGATATTGCCATAGATGATGACGTTATCCATAACCTAAGTGAATATACATTTGAGACTGCCGAATAGAAGTTTGATCCGACGTCAACCGTTTAAAACATGGCTATTGACCTTTCCGTTACGTATACCTTTAAGCTAGGGATGAATCATTTTGAACCCTACTGAGGAGGAATTGCGATGCCAGACCATGATGTTATTTATAAGGAGGAAGCGGCGCGTTATCATGAATTAATCGCGAAGCAGCCGAGCGTGCAGCATTGGATCGAAGAGATAAGACCAATTAGAGGATTGGATATTGTAGATCTTGGTGCAGGCTCCGGCAGACTGACTTCCGTACTAGCCAATCAGGCCAAAACGATTGTTGCGCTTGATGCGTATGAACCTATGCTGCACGTAGCGGCAGAACGATTACGTTCTGCTGGCTATACGAATTGGAGAACGCAGGTTGCTGATCATCGCAAGCTGCCTCTTGCGAGCCAAAGCGCGGATTTAATCGTTTCCGGCTGGAGTATTTGTTACTTAGGCAGCGATAATCTACCGAACTGGGAGCAGAACCTACGGCAGGTTATGAGCGAAATGAAACGTGTGCTCCGCGGTAACGGAACCATTATTATTTTTGAGACGATGGGCACTGGCTTCAAAACGCCAAACCCGCCTGACTTTTTGAAAAAATACTACGCTGCACTTGAGCAGGATTATGGTTTCTCGCACAAATGGATACGAACGGATTATGCCTTTGACAGCGTGGAACAAGCGGAGCAATTAACACGTTTCTTCTTTAGTGATGAATTAGCAGATAGGGTAGCGCGGGACAAGCTCGTCCACCTGCCTGAATGCGCTGGTATTTGGTGGCTTCATTTGTAATCAAATGTATTAGCCTGACTTTTCTACACACCAAGTAGTCATGCAGCGTTTGTCTGCTACGATAACGGTTTTGAGCGGCTCGAATAAATGCCCGCTCAGCTTTGCCGTCATTCCAAGCAGTTTTTCCTCCGTAACCAGAAAACGTCTGCTTCCGTCAGGAAGCAGATATTGTCCTTCACCAAGCGGCTGCATACGGGACTCCATGCCAATGGAGGAGGCCAACCTAGCGAACAGCTTCCCGCCTGGCTTAAGCACGCGCCAGAGCTCATTAACCATTTGATCAAAATGCTCCTCATTGTCGGCAAAATGCAGAACCGCGCTGCTAATAATAAAATCAAAGCTGGCATCGGCGAAGCTCATCTGCTCTACCGCCTCCACGCGTGCCTGCTCTTTCGCCCATTTAGGAGCTATCAAGTCCGCTAACCGCTGCAACTCTTGAATAGCCGTCTCTGATCGATCGATTGCAAATACATCATAGCCGCTGCGGAGCAAATACGTCAGGTTTCTCCCTGAGCCACAGCCTGCATCAAGAATACTCATATCCTTAGTCAGTGATCCCTTCAGCAGCTGATCAAATAAATAAATATCGATGCCGCCAAATTGCTCCTTCAATTCCATCTCCATCATTTGCTCCTCCTTCTATGATGTTTACTTTACTTTGTATACATAAACCTTCGTCCGATACATATCGCGGCAAATAAGAGTACGCTCAGGCTCCCAGTTCGGCAGCGCAAAACATACGCTTATAACATGTGCACCCGGCTTTAATTGCTCGTGAAAAATGGGGCTTAAACGCCGCATCGCACTCGGATAGAGGTAACACACAACCATATCCACATCCCGGTACGAATATGTGTACAAGTCGCCCTTTTTGAACGATACATTCGTCCGATTTTCGAGTTTCGCAGCCATAAAAGATATCCACATGGGGATAACTGAATTTTCGATTCCAATGATCCGCAGGTTTCTGCTGGTTCTCCCCGCTTGAAGCGCGAGCGTACCCCAGCCAGAGCCCGCCTCCACCATAACGCCGCGGCTTTGCAGCCGTCTGATCTCATCAACTACAACCCGCCGCAACGGCGCTGAGGAAGGCATAGGCGAAATGCCGTTCCGCCAGCTTACATACACGATGGACAGCAAAGCAATCAGCACGATAGCTGCCACGACCATCAAAACATTCTGATAGATGAAGCTTTCCACGATGATCTCCCTATCTTGTTTCATGGAGGATTAGTTAAGACTTATTCCCTCTGCGAACCTTCAGCTGCTTGCCCTTCACTGTCGTATTTCGCATTACCTCCAGCACTAGCGAGCCTTTGCCATTCAAAATTTCAACATCGGTAACATTATCCAAAATCGTAATAATACCAATATCTTCTGCGGACACGCCTTCTATTTTGGCAATGGTTCCGACAAAATCGACTGCTCTAAGCTTCTTTTTCTTGCCGCCGTTAAAGTTAAGCTTCATAATCTGCTTGTTCAGCTGCTCGCGCTTGTCTTTTTTGAGAACGGGACCGATATTGAGCTTCTGTTCAAAATCTTCTCTGCGAAGGTCAACCGCTTCTTCTGATGGCGCCTTCGCTTTGTTAATGCTAAATCCGATGTAGCCTTCTATTTCAGCTAGGCGCCTTGCATCCTTAGATGCTGCGAAGGTGATCGCTTTACCCGTTTTGCCAGCCCGTCCCGTTCTGCCCGTACGATGAACATAACTTTCCTTCTCCAGCGGAATATCGAAGTTGATGACATGCGTAATATTCGTAATATCAATGCCTCGTGCTGCTACATCCGTTGCAACCAAATAACGGAATTGCCCTCTGCGGAACGCATTCATTACTTCAAAACGCTCATCCTGCTCCATGCCGCCATGGATGCGGTCGCACGGATATTCGAGCTCCGCCATTTGTCTGAACACTTGATCCACGTTCTCCTGTGTCCGGCAAAAAATAATACAGCTGTCCGGATTTTCGACGATCATCACGTCTTGGAGCAGCTTAAACTTGTCTGCTTCCTTCACCTCAATAACCGAGTGCTCAATCGTAGCAGTCGTAAGCCCCTCTGCCTTGATCTCTACTTGTACAGGAGTGTTCATATATCTATGCGCTAGCTTAGCTACATCCTCAGGGAACGTTGCAGAGAACAGCATAGTCACTCGATCTGTAGGCAGCTGCCCAATAATAGCTTGTACCTGCTCGATAAAGCCCATGTTCAGCATTTCGTCCGCTTCGTCGATGACTAAATATTTGATTCGTTCGATGGGAAGTGTTCCACGCTCAATATGATCATGTACGCGTCCAGGCGTCCCTACGACCATATGCGTTCTTTGCTTAAGCTCGGCTCTTTGGATATGGAAAGGCGCTTTACCGTAGACAGCCATCGATTTGATCCGCTTGAAGCGGCCGATATTGGTAATGTCCTCGTTGACTTGCAGTGCCAGCTCCCTCGTTGGTGTCAGCACAAGCACCTGAGGCTTGTTTTCGTTCCAATCGACCAGCTCGCACAATGGAATGCCGTAGGCTGCTGTTTTACCGCTGCCCGTCTGTGATTTAACGACCAAATCCTTTTGCTCAAGCGCAACCGGTATAACCTCGCGCTGCACCTCCGTTGGCGTTTCGTAGGACAGGCTCTCCAACGCTCGAACGATTTCTTGGCTTAACGCATAATCCGCAAACTTTATTTCACTCATCTATAGACCTCTTCCGCACTTTAGTAGTTAAATCTTTCGTAACCTTAAGAATAGCATAATAACGGCCCATTTGATTCATAAACCTTTGTACAGCCCAGCTTTCAAAATTTATTTGTTAGATCAGCCGCTAAATCGGGTTATATCGTATAAGAGCTTGCTTCGCTCTAAACAAGGCAGTACTACAAAAAGTGAGTACTAGTTCACTTTAGATTGGGTCATTATAATAAAAGCCAGATCAACTAGAAAGGCTTGTGAGTGCTATGCTTCGATTAAATGTTGCGCGTGTTGGGTTTCTAATGGGCGTTTCACTGCTGCTTGCTTCCATCATCTATTTCTTCGCTGCAAACTGGAGCGGTCTGGTCCGCGCCGATAAAATTCTCGCGTCTGCCGGCATCATGGTGTTATTCTATGGCGCAGCTTTCGTTTTTTCCAAAATGAAAATAATGCTTGGGCATCACTATTTCTTGTCTGTTACTTTTCTAGTCGGCGGCTGTGTCGCGTTTGGCGTGGCGGTTGCCCTTCTAAATCAAATATATAATTCACATGCGGACACCTATGAGCTGTTTCTCGTCTGGTCCATTCCTGCCCTGCTGCTCGCGTTCATTACCCGCTTTAATCCTTTTTATATCCTTGCCTATATACTCGTTCATCTAACCCTGTGGCAATACTTTTTCCCAAGCGCGTATTCTATCGTCCATAGCGACCAAGAAATTTTGCTGATTGGCTGGTTGTTTGCGCTTATCAATCTTATTCTATTCGCATTAATAGAAGCCAAACATCTCACATCAGCGCCGCTTAAATATATTAGCTTTATTGCCTTTCATATTTCTTTGCTCGTCTTGACAAGTTCCGATCTATACGAACATTATGGCGCATGGATGAACGTCGCAAGCGCTGCGGCAATTGCGTTCGGATTCTATTATTTCACCCAAGTTCGCCTGGACAAAATTATGCTTACCCTTAACGCGTTAGCTGCTTCCGCTTTCGCTGTATTTAAATATTTCGAGCTGATGTCCGAGCATTATTCCACCTTATTTTTTATATTCGGACTCCTCTTTGTCGCTTTATTACTTACAGCCAACGTCTTTTTCTTCCGTTACTTAAACAAGCTGGGCAAGCATCAGTCAAGCTCCAATGAACGAGCTGACCAAGCATCCCATCCGTCAGAAGAACATAAGAGCACTCTTGTTGGCAAAATCGCATTCACAATCGTTACCGTAATCGGTGTTTTGATTGGCAGTATCTCCTTAGTAGGCTTAGTACTATTAGCCGCTGGTGAAATCCCGCCCGAAAACATTTTATTTGTAGTGTCACTGCTGTTTATTATTCCAACACTGCTGCTGACTCGCTTAAATACGGCTGTACGCTACACCGTGCTTACGATTGGATATATAGCTGGACTTATCTCTACCGCTTGGATTGATACTTCAGCCTTGTCTATTTTTTTCATAGCGGTACTGCTTGTCGGATGGTTCAAATGGCAAGGAAGGGTACCGCATTTCTTTATTTATACCTTACTGAATATCAATATCGCTATTCTTCTGTTTCAGTTATTTGGATCTGTTCATAATGCGGCTTCCTTCATCGTGTTCATCGTGACATCGCTCAATGCAGTCATTTATGCTAGTCACCATCTGCTCAGAGAAGGCGCCTTCAAGATTCACGTAAGAGAATGCGGTTGGTTCTTTACTTTGCTGCTTCTATTTTGGCTAACCTTTATGGATAACATTTTCCCTTACTCATATGAGCTGTTTAATATATTGAATTTCATTGTAGTTACGATCGCAGCCTTTTTATTTGTTAGGCGCAGTCAAGCCCTTGAAGCAGCAATAAGCTTCGTATTCTGGTTCATCTTCCTTGCGTTCAAATATTACGACTTGTTCTGGACATTATTGCACAAGTCAATTACACTCGCTCTGCTTGGCGTGATTATCATAGCAGCGACTTATATTTACGCCTATAGAACACGCGCAGCAGTGTCTGAACAAGCGGACTCTTTCAGCCGATTGCTGCGCAGAAGCCCCGCTCTCATTGCAATCGTTGTAGTGCTGCAGCTCGGTTATGTCGGTTACCATGCCGCAGTAAGCGAAATATTGCTCTCGAGCGGCACTCCGATTAAGCTGGCCATCGTGCCGCTTGATCCACGATCCATTTTGCAAGGCGATTATGTAGCGCTCCAATACAATATTTCGGTACCGCCAGATCACATCACTCAGGAACTGGAAAGACGTCCAAGCAACAGCCGTATTAAGGTCGTGCTTCAACAAGGTGCCGGCGGCGTATACAACTTGGATCGTTTATATAAAAAAGGTGAGCCTTTAGCTGACAAGGAAATCATTATTAACGGTTCCACTAGCGGCTGGAGAAACATCCAGTACGGCATAGAATCTTATTTTGTACCCGAAGGCACTGGGCTGGAAACGGAGCAAAATGCCCGCTTCGCGTATGTAATGGTTGGAACAAAAGGCGACGCTATACTAGAGAAATTAACGAAAGAATAGTGCTGTATAATTGACCGCCAATAAACAAAAAAAGAAGCAGGACCTATACAGCGCAACAGCTGTGCAGGTCCTGCTTCTTTCAAAATAGAAGGAAATATTTCATCTGCTTCTACTTAGCTTATATTTGCCCAACAACGCTGCTTCCGTTTGCTGAGGACGTTGATGGCTTTTTTCCATATTCTTTCGATTATCCGTGCATCAATTTGTTCAATTCCGTAAATTCCTCTAAATAACCGTTTCTCTCCAGTTCCATCAATGCCTTCCGAATGCTGACCTCATCCTCGCCAGATTGATCTGATAGTGCTAAGAGTTCAGGCAATGTAATGTTTTTATGCTCCTTGCAATACGTGAGCAGCCCTTTGGCTGCCCAAGATAAGCGATCATCCTGGAATTCACCGATCATTTTACGGAACAATTTATGTGGGATTAGCTGCTCGTCAACTAAGGCTTGCATCGCTTTTATTGCAAGTTTTGTCGTCATACGGCCTTTTTTGGCAACCTCGTCTAAGGTGAGCGATGCGGAATCCGCCGTGCTTGAGCTGAGTACGATATAAATCATTTGCGAATAAATATCCAAGCTTTGGTTATAAAAGATTTCGGTGGAAACTGTGAAGTTTCTAACGTTTCCCGGTGTAATTTCTGTTGTCATGTTCTTTCTCTCCCTTCCGAATGGTCTATACCATAATAAAGGTTCGGATACGGGGTTTCAAATGGGGCCTCATTAGAAAAAGTTAATCGCAGCCGCTTAACCGCGAAGAAGCATAATTTTCATCCGGGTAAGGTCATCTTTCTTCTTCTCTATCCGGATTGTAGCGGTATTTTTCCAAATCAATTCGACCGTCCTCGCTCGCTGCAACACCTTCCTCTTTTAAATAAAAGATCTGCATGTAACGAGCTTCCTCCTCTTGAATCGATATCTCCCCTTTTGCATTAACAACTCTGTGCCAGGGAAGATTATAAATGCCGCTCATCGAATGCAGAACTCGGACAACCTGCCTTGCCCCCCTGCGATTGCCAGCCAGTTCTGCGACTTGACCATACGTCATTACGGTGCCTTCCGGAATCGCCTTAATGATGGATACAACTCTTTGCGTATAGGGCTGCATATTAGAACTCCTTTATGTATGTTTTTAATCATTGTTTTTTATTATCATAACTGAATTGCGCTTCATGTCAGCAATATTCCAAATCTTTTTGCCGAAAGCAATAAATTTCTTTTTAACTTTTGGTGAAAACGATGTAGAATAGAAACAAAGGGTTTAATCCGATTACGTCATACGCGCATTCACATCCTTCTGCCTCACGCAGAAATAAGACTGTTACGTCTGCATAAACATTTTTCGAGTAACTATGTGAAAAGTGTAACAATCTTTCAGGATGCATCTTTATCTTTAGCGGCTGACACAATTGAGACTACAACTTACTTTCAAATTTACGTAAAGGAGGACATTCTATTATGTCACAACCATCTGCTGGACAAGAGGTTGCAGCTAGCCTCGTCGAAGAAAAACAAACGTTGGATGTACTTGATCAATTGATGAAGCCGGAGGTTCAAGAGTCTCTAACTGTACTCGTGGACAGCCTGCCGAAATTAGCTGAAATGGTTACTCTAATGACCAAAGCTTATGATTTTGCACAAAACATCGCTACAGACAAAGTGTTGATCAACGATTTCGCTCAAGGTATCGGTGAATTCGTTAAACCGGTTCAAGAGAAAGCAAAAGGTATCGCAACAGCAGCTATTGAAGCTGGCGAGCGCTCGCAAGAAGCGGCTAACTCTTCTGTTGGCCTATTCGCTATGTTGAAAATGCTTAAAGATCCGGAAGTTCAAAAAACGCTTCGTTTCGCGCAAGCTTTCCTAAGTGTTTTGTCTGAACGCAAAAACGATAAAGTATAATACACCGAATACGTATAGAACGAACGGAGGATGAACATGTCGAAGCAAATACTAATTCTTGGTGGCGGTTATGGCGGTCTTCTTACTGCTCTAACAGCACGACAACACTTGACTGCAGCAGAAGCTAGCATCACAATCGTAAACCGTTTTCCAACTCACCAAATCATTACTGAGCTGCACAGACTTGCTGGGGACACAATTGCTGAGCAAGCAGTTGCTCTACCGCTTAGCAAGCTTCTAGGCGACAAACAAGTTAACATCATCGTTGACTCGGTTAAAGAAATTAAACCTAACGAGAAGCAAGTGGTTCTTGAAAGCGGACAAGTGCAAAAGTACGACACTCTTGTTGTAGCACTTGGAAGTGAAACGAACTACTTCGGCATTCCAGGATTGGAAGAGAACAGCCTTGTTCTTAAATCCGTTGCTGATGCTAACAAAATCCGCAAGCATGTTGAAGATCGTCTTGACGCTTACAAAAAATCAGGCAACAAAGCTGACGCAACAATCGTTGTTGGCGGCGGCGGCTTGACTGGCGTTGAGCTTGTTGGCGAATTCGCCGACAGACTTCCTGAGATTTGCCGCAGCAAAGGCATCGACTTCAATGATATTTCGCTGTATTGCGTAGAAGCCGGCCCTGCCGTTCTGCCAATCTTCCCGAAAGTATTGATCGATCGTGCTGTAACAAGCCTTGAGAAACGTGGCGTTAACTTCATCACTAGCGTAGCGATTACAGAAGCTACAAAAAGCTCCGTATCGCTTAAAGACGGTCGTACGATTGAATCCAGCACAATCATTTGGACTGGCGGCGTTAAAGGTAATCCCGTTGTCGGCAGCAGCGGTCTTGCAGAAGACCGTGGTCGTTCACTTGTTACACCAACGCTTCAATCGACTTCACACGCTGATGTATTCCTTGCTGGCGACTGCGCAGTTGTATTCCCAGAAGGCAGCGAACGTCCTTACCCTCCAACAGCTCAGCTTGCTTGGCAAATGGGCGAAACGGTAGGCTACAACCTAGCGGTTCAAATCAAAGGCGGCGTTATGGATAAGTTTGTACCTGTATTCTCCGGAACACTGGGCAGCCTTGGCCGTAAAGATGGCGTGGGCACAATCGGCGGCAACGCGACACAGCTTAAGGGCTTGCCTGCTTCCCTAATGAAGGAAGCAAGTAACGTTCGTTACCTGTCGCATATTCACGGTTTGTTCGCACTAGCTTACTAATATACACAAACAAGAAGAAGGAGGGCAGCTGCCCTCCTTCTTTTTGTTTACCCATCGCTAACGTTACTTCTGCAAGGCCTGCCATTCTTTAAATTGCTTCTGATATTCAGCGACGACCTTATCAAGACCAGCAGCCTTTAAACTTTGAAGAGCTGCCGGGAAGTATTTATCGTAGGATACCACGCCCATTTTAATTGGAATGATCTTCGATTTCACTTCGGATAGCACATTCGCATATTCAACAGCAATCGGCTCCGTATTTAGGCGGAAACCAAGAACAGGTGAGAATTCAACTGGATTCGATGGCTCTGTCGTTTGCATTTTCAAATAATCTTCCGGCGTCTTCACATCAAACAACATGTAGTTAATGTTGCCGATCATCCATGAATCAAAATAATACGATTCATCATTCGCGTCACGAATAAATTCTGCCGTACGCTCGCCTACCGCTTTGTAGTGCGTGCCTTCTTCCCCATATAGGAATAGGTTGTGATTATCCTTATTGCTGTACAGCCAGTTCAAGAACATAATAGCTGCTTCTGGGTGCTTCGATGTAATTGGAACTGCATTAGTATTTCCGAATGCCAAGTATTGAAGCAGCGGTTTCTCTTCTGCCAAATAACCCTCACCTACTTTTGCTTCTGGATTATTTCTTGCAATTGCGATCGAAGAGTACAAAGCGCCGTTCGTGCTGTAAATAAAATCGCCCAGTGTCATAGCTTTGTCGCGCTCTTCCTTCTTATACGTCAAAATATCAGGGTTAATCAGCTTTTTCTCATACAGCTGGCGGAAAAACTCTGCATCCTTTTTGAATTCTTCACTCTCGAGCCACGAGCTTATATTGCCCGCTTGATCGACCTTAATGATTTGTTCGCGGTAATCTACAAAAAATGGCCATGAATCGTACGTACGGTGTAAAAATACTGGCGTAACATCCGTTTCCGTTTGAATATATAATTTCTTGTCGGAAGCTTGCTGCATCTTCTCAGCCGTTGCGATAAGCTCGTCCGACGTTTTTGGGAAAGGCATGCCTACTTTATCGAGCAAATCTTGGCGGAAGCCAAGCGTGCCCATCTCACCGCTGCCTGAGGTCTCATAGCGCCATACAGCCGGAACGGAATAGATTTTACCATCGATCTTTGCGGCATCCCATGCGTAGTCAGGAATGATTTTTTTCAGCTCTGGACCATACTTGTCAATGAGCTCATCCAGCGGCTGAAGCGCGCCTCGCCCAACATAGGAGCCAGTAGGCACGGAGCTGTTCTCCATAACATGCAGCATGTCAAACTCGTCACCTGTGCTCAGCATTAGGTTGGTTTTCTGATCCCAAGCATCCCAAGGGATAAAATTTATTTCTAGCTTAACGTTAACACCGTCAGCCTTCAGCTTTTCATTTACTTTTTGGACAACATCATCGGTATGAGGTTTGGCTGTACCCGGAATCACGTATTTCAGCGGTAATACTTCAGCATTATCCCCTTCGTTTCCACTGGCGTTGCCGTTTGAACCCGCTTTGTCTCCCGCATTACTGCAAGCCATCATAAGAACGAGCATCATAACAATAACCAAGCTTGCCGGAATAAAGCGCATCTTCCTGTTGTTCATCTTGATTAACCCCTCTCTGAATCTTTAATTATATATGGCCCTAAGGCGACATATCTATCCTTTGACTGCTCCAACGATAAGACCCTTGATAATAAAGCGCTGCAGGAACGGGTAAAGCAGTACGATAGGACCAATGGTTATGATAGCTACCGCCATTTTGAATGACTCGGTTGGAATCGTTATGTTGGAAGTGACCAAGCCCTGCATCTGGTTCACCATATTGATCTCGGATTGCAGCTTATACAATAAATATTGCAAAGGGTACAAGCTTTCTTTGTCGACCAGCATGATCGCGTTGAACCAATTGTTCCAATAACCTAATCCGTAAAATAGTGCTACCGTAGCGAGAACGGGCAACGATAATGGAAATACGATGCGAAACGCGATATAAGCATCGCTAGCTCCGTCAATTCTTGCGCTCTCTAGTAGAGCTTCAGGCAGCTCCTGCATGAAATTGCGAACGAGAAACAAATTAAAGGGACTGAATATTAGCGTCGGTACGATAAGGGCAAGCAGATTGTTTTTGAATCCTAAAAGGTCATTCATCATGTACCAAGGCACAAGGCCTGCGTTAAAGAGCATCGTGATGAAGAAAAACAACGCAATTGGATTGCGGTAACGAACCTGTCGATTGGCAAGCATATAACCGGCCATTCCTGTGATGACGACTGCCGCTAAAGTACCAATAACCGTTACGCCGATGGAAACCCCATAGCTTTGTAGCAGCTGATCATTACTGCCGAATACCGATTTGTAGGCTTCTAGTGAAAAGTGATCCGGTATAAAGCTGTAGCCTTTTCTTAGGATAGACTCCTCATCCGAGAAAGACACGATGAGAACGAGCAGGATGGGAAGCGTACAAAGCAGTGCGAACAACAATACAAAAATCGTATTAACGATTTGAAATACATCTATTTTTTTCAAGCACATTCCCTCCTTTCCTTAGAACATCGCGCTATCTTTATTGAATTTCTTCACAATCCAGTTGGCAGATAGAACAAGCACAAATCCAACGACGGATTGATACAATCCAATAGCCATGGCGATCGCAGGATTGCCCGATGTACGAAGCGTTCGGAACGTATACGTATCGATAACATCCGTTGTCGAATAAAGCATCCCATTGTCGCCGATAATGGCGTAGATCATTCCGAAATCGGAGTAAAAGATTTTGCCGATCGCAAGCAGCGTTAGAATTGATACCGTCGGCATCAACATTGGAATCGTAATGGATTTAATTTGCTGCCAGCGATTGGCTCCGTCGATTTTTGCAGCCTCATACAAGGAGTCATCAATTGCAGTAATCGCTGCTAAATAGATGACCGCGGACATGCCTGTCTCTTTCCAGATGCTGAGCCCGACCAAAATCCATGTCCATGGCTTAGGATCGGAATACCAATTGTGCGGATCAAAACCAAACGTCTCCAGCATGTTGTTGATAAGGCCATGCTCGGTTGCAAACAAGCTGTAGACGATGTAGCTGACGATAATCCACGATAAGAAATGCGGGAACAACAGCGTCGACTGCGATACTCGCTTAAATACGCGTGAGCGAATTTCATTCAATAGAATAGAGAATGCAAGCGCGACAATCGTCCCAAATAAAATAGATAAAAAGTTCAGCTTAATCGTGTTCCAAGTGACCATCGCAGCAGCCGTTGAGTTGAAGAAAAACTCGAAGTTTTTCCATCCTACCCAGTCGCTCTCGAAGATGCCCTTTGTATAATTAAACTTTTGAAAAGCGATAACCATATAAGGCAGCGTCATATAACCGTATACGAATGTGTAAAGCATCGCCGGCAAGACGAGCAAATATGAAACCTTGTTCCGCTTAATGTCGGTAAAAAAAGTGTATCGCTTTTGCCGTTGACCTTTAGCCTTGCTCACAGCAGCATCTCCCTTCATGATGATTTGTTTGTTTTCGGTGATTTCAGTATGCGCCGCGGCAAGTGCCGCTGAATAGTTAAAATCTTGATAAACCCTTTAAAATCAAGGCTTTTCGGGACTATAAAAATCAGTTAAACCTTCAATTTTTGCTAATATAGCGAAAGAACGTTGCATTAAAGATGGATGTATTTTAAAGTTTTCTAAATAAACGATGTAAGCGATTCATTTATTAACGGAGTAAGGAGACAGGCCCGATGAAATGGAAGCAATTATTTAATTATTCCGTTTACCGCAAGATGTTGATTTATTACATCCTACTCGTCGCACTCGCTGTTCTAGCTGTCAGCAGCACCTTATACTTTTTCTTTGCTTCCAAAACGGAAGAGACGATTAGCAAAAACGTCATTTCCATGCTGCAGCAAACGAGCTATACCTCCAGCATCGTTCATGAGCAAATTGAAACGATAGGCAACCATTTGTTAAGCAATAATCGCATCATTACCGTACTGATGAATAAAGAACATGATTATGTACAGGATCGTGACGCGATGGATATTCTTCTGGATATCCAGTCCACTTATCCGTTCATTAAATACATTGGCATTTATAACGATCATACGAAGCGGTATCTGAACACGGCGGGGACAACCTATGTGTTAAATGATTTGGAGAAGGAGCGAATTACGGATATCAATCACTTGCAGTATATGGAGCTGTTCGCAAACCAGCTTCGTATGCCAAACGCTCCAAGCACAAGCAAGCCGGAACATGTGCTCACTGCGATTTTGCGTCCAAACTATGCGCTTACCTCTGCATACAAAGGAGCTATCACCATCCATGTGGATGAGCAGTATATTTTGAATACGATCAAAGCGATTAGCAGCGCTAACGATGATGTATTTGTCATGAATGCAGACGGGCTTGTATTATCCCATACCGATGCGAACCAGTTCATGCAAAGCTTCGCATCGATGCCCCATATCGAACGCATTCTGAATTCGTCCATGAATGCCGGACATTTCAAGGCTAAAGTGAACGGATCGAAACAGCTGGTCACCTTTGTGAAATCAAACCAGCTTAATTGGTATTTTGTCAGTGTTAAGCCTTACCGACTGCTTATTTCGGATATTTCCGTATTGCGAACCTTTACCGGCTTGATTGCTATGGTCATTATTGCGCTTGGTGCATTAACGGCTTTCTTTGCCACAAATAAGCTCTATAATCCGCTTGGCCGTCTAATTAAGAAAGTGCATGAAGTCACGGGCAACAAAAAACCGCTCACTGAGCAAAATCAAAATGAATTTGCACTGCTCTCAGAGGCCTTCTCCAACGTCATTGATCAAGCCAATATGGTTGAACTGGAGCAGAAGCAGTCTTTGCCGGTGCTAAAGAAAACCTATCTTCAACATTTATTGCATGGAACGCTGCATGACTTATCGGCGACACATATGATCCAATCCGCGATTAATGAGCATTTTACCAGCTCGAATTATGTCATTATCGTCGCGCAAATCGATCGATTTACGGATTTTGCGCAGCATAACAATCAGACGAAACAGGGACTTTTCCGCTTCTCTGTCAGTAATATTACGAATGAGCTGCTTCAGAAACATGCGAAAAACGAAACGATCGTCGTAGATGAGCAAACACTAGCTATTTTGTTGTTTCTGGATTCGCCATCCGTGCCCGAGCATATCTTATTAACCCTTGGCGAAATTCAAGAAGTCATCTATAACTATTTCAAATTTACGGTTACGTTCAGCCTAGGCGAAACGGTTAATGACAAATATGAAATTGATCGTTCCTTCGAATCGGCACAGGAATACGCCAAGTATCGTTTCTTCTACGGACATCAGGCTATTATTCATGAAGCTATGGTTGTTAAGGTCATGCAGCAAGCAAGTGTGTACCCTGCAGCAGCTGAGAAGAAGCTATGCGAGGAGCTTCGTTTAAACCACAATGACAAGGTCAATCAAGCACTTGATCAATTTATGAAGCAGCTGAGCGAGATGAGCTACTATCAAGCCATCTCTAGCGCAAATCAGCTTTTGAACGCCCTTTTGCGTGATTTTGACGGCGCGTTGCCCATTATGCAGGAATATTCCAAAGAATATTACGATACGGTTAACCAATTGCAGAAGCAGGAAACGCTTCAAGAAGTTCACTCGCTGCTTCGTCATTTCTGTACCCTTATCGGCCTCATGATGGACAAGAAGCAAACGACCAAAACAGATACATTGATTGAATCGGTTTGCGCTTATTTGCAAAAGCATTATCATGAGTCTGATTTGGGCATTGAAACGATAGCAGAGACCGTACAGTTATCTCCCGGCTACCTCGGCAAGCTGTTCCGCACCCATACGCAGCTGTCGTTTAATGATTATTTAAAGAAGATTCGGCTGGAGGAAGCTACGCGGCTTCTTACGACAACAAATGATTCCATTGCGGTCATCAGCGAGAGTGTCGGCGTGCTGAACACAACCTATTTCTTCACGCTCTTCAAAAAAACGTATGGCATTTCACCTGCACAGTACCGCGAACAGCATTCAAAATAAACACAAAAAAGGCTGTTTGCACGAGAAGGGTACACCCTTCCTGCAAACAGCCCTTTTGTTATCGATGATATTAGCGTTTAAGCACTTCACGAATTTCAGAAAAATAAGACTCTACCGCTTCAAGATGATTGCCGAGTATTCTGCTGAATACCTCAGAATCATACGTTTTCCCGGCATAATAGGAGGATCGGAATCTTAGCTCGCCATCCTCATCATCCAGCTCGAAGCTGCCACTTAGCAGGTCCATGTTCTCGTTCAATAATAACAAGGCAAGCTCTTGGCGCTGATGCTCAGGGACGAGCTCCGGATAGACGGAATAAACCGCGCAATAATCCTGAACCTCCTCGATCCGAATGAGACCAACCCAGCTTTCGCCTCTACTAGTAAATATAAGCTTGTACAGTTGATCGTCTATCACCTCATATTTCAGTTCATTGTCCGTTAGAAATGATGTGATATGCTCATTCAAAGCCCCATTTGCAATAGAAGGCTCTTCGGGTACTGAATTTCCTTGATCCATTTCTGCAGCCCACGCCGTCCTGAATCCCATCTTTAAGACGCCTTCATCCTTCAATGCTTCAGGCAAAACAACGCTTTGCTTTAATTCCAGCGCGAGCCAGCACTCGGCATGATTTAAGCTCAGCAGCTTGCTCGTTGGCTCCGTACTTGAGCGCACACTGTCAAATATAGCTTCTGCATCGAATCCATGCTGTGCAACCAGCTTCGTCAAGCTTGGCCTTAGCGCGACATGAACTTCCACGGGCTGATTCTCATCCATAACCGCGCTGCTGCCTGTCCTCATGCTGGCGAATAAGTTAAACCACTCGTTCTCCATAATATCTTGATAAGTTTGGCCGCTAACCTCGATCATCATCTGACAAGAAAGCGACTCCTCGAAGCTTTGAAAATTAATTTTTCGCAAGACAGCAGGCGCTAACTCTCCCGTCAGCGTATGGAAATTTATCGGCAGCTCTGTAGTAATGCTTGTATCTCCCGTATACTTATGTTGTTTGGACATGACTACGATCACTCCTAGCAAATGTTAACCTATTTCGTGCCCTGCCAATTCTCCTGAAATGGATCCCGATCCACTCGCATCCTGCTCATATTGCAGTTTTCCAAGCCGCTTGGACTTCTCTACCGCTACATTCACGATGCCCGCTTCCACTTCGAATGACTTCGTTTGCGTAACTTCCAATGCAATTTCCCAGCCTTTGGACTTATTATCTTTATCCCACTTTTTGCTAAACCCGATACTCAAATCTAGCGAGCTTGCGAGCGCTATTTTGTTGCCTTGTTCAATCGCGCTAGCACTTGAATCCCCTGTTAGCCAACCGCGAATCGTATCATTGACGGTTTCGTCGCCTTGGATTTTTGAGGCAAGGCTTTTGCCGGCTGCTTCAAACTGCGGAACTACAAATAACAGATCCGTCCCAGTATCCAGAGCTGATCCTGCACCCTTCGCCACCATGTCCTTATCCTTTTTCACTTTGCTAGTAATGAGGCCAACGAGATTTTTGGCCGAGCCTGCTACCGGTGTCGCTACTTTAGATGCAATCTTGACCCATTCGCCCGCATCTTCACCGAATTGGAATGGAATAGAGCCGCTAGCTGTAATTTCGAGCGATCTCAAATTATTATTGATGACGGAACCTGCGGCTTCGAGTCCAAAACCGATGTCGTTGCCGCCCAGCTTCACCTTCGCTTCGGCAGAGGCCTCCATAACATGTACATTCATACCTCTGCGGAGGGTTGCTGCCTTTTCCTTCAGCTTCGTCAGATCCGTTGCTCCACCAAATCCGTTAGGCGATTGTTTCTCAAGAGCTTCTTTGTCAAAGCGGCCTAAGAACTTGTAGCCAAGGGCTGCTCCCATTTCGGCTACCCCAGCATTCGCTTCAGCCTCTCCTTTAAAGGTCAAGCCAATATCAACATGATTGCCTGCTTTTTGCAGCTCTTTTTCCTCGATCATAGCTGCCCATATTTCTGCTTCTTCGACCTCGGCCATACCGGACTTACCTCCCATACCCCAGAGATAATCCGCTGCCCTATCGGAAATGTTTCTTATTTGCCTGTACATACCGTACGAGGTTAAATTCATGACACCGGCTGAATCCGTTCCTATACTCTCTAGGAAGAAGCCCGCACGGAAATTGGCGTCGAAACCAAACGACTGGAAGCCAGCTCCGAAAGTAATTTCAGCGGCCATCGTTAATTCTTTATCTTCCCTGCCTACCGAGCCTGCCAGTCCGAACAGAACATAGACGCCGCTAGCATGAACGGGTATTTTCAAATCAAAGCTGAACGAGCTGGAGTCGCCAATATTCGGCGCGGCAAGATCAAGCACCTTGCCTATGACGAAGAGCCCTTTGTTTAGCGTAGGAGCCTCTACTGTTTTTTTAATGGCTTTGCCGGCTATATCATCCGCCGTAACCTGCTCCTTCGTTTTCTCAGCAAGTGCCGTAAGCTGCGCAGCATCCGGCTTCGAGCCTGGCACCTTTTTATCGCCTTTCGTAATGCTTCGAACAGCGTTCACCGCTTCGGTTTGTTTGCTCTTCAGCAGTTCAATCGCTTTCTTCTCAGCACCAACTAAAGCAGCTTCATTTACTTTTACACCCGTAGCGTTTGTACGTGCTACGCCATATGCTGAGGTTTGTGCTGCTTCTTTCAGCAGCTTCTTAATATCCCCTTCAGGCAGCACTCTTTTCGTGATATTGACTGCCTCAGTGGTCATAGCTGCATCGACAGAGCCCTTGGAGGTTGCATGTGCTTCCTTCTTTGCCATCATGCCGGTAAACTTCTTATCGAGCTGCGTTTTGCCCGATGTTAGTGCATTCGTGTCCAATTGATTGTCAATATCCGTTCTCGACTGCTCTCGCGCAGCATCTTTCATCTTCTGACGAAAAGCATTAAGTTCTTTGGATCTTCGCCAAGCGCCTCGTCCTACGCCGAGCTTCATAACGACAGCTTCCTTGATGGGTTCATACAGCTTATTTGTATAAACCGTATTAATAACAGCTGGCTGAACAAGCGTACTATCCATTTGATGCCGATTTTCCACTTCTGCCTTACCCAAATCGCCAACGTCTACACTGCTATCGAGAAATGCTGCACTTTGCTTAACCTTGTCCACAGCATCTTTTTTAATCTGTGCAAGAGATACATTAGACAACCGTTCAGCCTCAGCAGTTGCCTCCCTCGTCGCCTGTGCGTTCGCAGCTAACACTTGTTTAGCTAAAGGAACCTCAGGCCTTGCCTCCGTCTTGTTATAGCCTTCAATGAACTTATTCGCCAGCAGGCTCTTTTGGCTCGATGGAAGCTTGCTCACGACAGTATCGCTCGCATATTTCTTTAACGTATCGGATACGATGCCTTTGGCAGCTACATGTTCTGCAGCATAAAGCTTTTCATCTGCCTTCTCATGAGCCTCTGCTACACCATTCTGATCGATATTCGCTTCTACCGCCGTCTTGGCTTTAGCCTGCAGACTGGCTCTTAGCGATGCTGTTTGTTTATCACTATTTAAGAACGTATGTATATGCTGACTCGTTTGCTGAATAAGCCCATCAAAGAGCTGCTGTGGTTTGACAGTGACCTGCGCATCACGATCTGCTTTGAGCTCATCCTTTCGCACATCTTTAGGTGACTTCTGAGGGGCAGTCGCAGCTCCGCCTACTTGTGCACTCGTAGACTGATTGCCTGCCGTCTGCTGCAATTGCAGGAGCTGCCCAGGATTTACAGCCGGTGATTGAGATGATTGCTGTGGCTGCGCAGGTGCAGTGCTTTGCGCTGGAGGAGCTGGTTTTGGTTTAGCAACGGTTGGATTCGAGCTTCGTGAGAAAAAAGGCATGGACGGCCCACCTCTATATAGTCTTATATACTAAACGGATATGATGAAAATAAATGGAACATATTACTATTATACACTAGGGTTACTAGACTTAAAGAACTGTTTTACGTAAAAAAACACCACAAGGAATGATCAAACCTCCCTTAGTGGTGTTTTGTATTATTAGGTAATACTTTGAATTACTTAGTCATGCATAACATAACTAAGTAATTCTCTATATTACCACTTTTCCATTAACTCCATGCTTCAATATCATCATCATCAATTTCTTCCTCTACAACCGGAGAAGCTTTTGGGTCAGGAATGGGAGCAGTGACAGCGGCGCTAACTTCGGCGATCGCTGCTGACAATTGTTCCTCCCCTGTTAATGGAGAACTGATTTCGCTGCCTTGCTGCAAGGTCGATGAGCCTTGCAATCGACTTCTCTCCATCGGAACAAAAGCTTGCAAATTCCGAACGCCGTTTACGGCGATCTCATTTTCAACCAAATATCGAAGAGAATCCATGAGATTCGATTGTGAATTCAACCAAAGCATAATTAAGGGATCCTCTGATTTCTTGGTTTTCAAGCTTATATTTTCACCGGGCAGTTTTGTTTTCTTCATACCTCTCACCTACCAGAATCCGTTAGATTATACCTCAACCTGATGAACAAGCTTATGCAGGCTGAACCGCTTTATTTTTTAATGCCTCATAGATTTTGCCACGCACAAATGCATCAAGACCCATTGCATTCAGCTGCACTGCGTACTCAGCAGGAATATAAAGCAGCTGCATCTCTCTTTCCGTACACAGCTCTTTCAGCTGTCCGTAGAGTACTGAGCGCATAAGTATGCTTCCGCCGCCGTAAACGCAAATCAGATCGATTTCATTGCGTGCTTTGGTCAGCTGTTTTTTGACATGCTGCACGATTTGTCTAACCTGGCTCTCAAGCGGTCTTCTTAATGTCTTAAGCGCACGTGCATGGTATTTATGATTAGGATTTTTGATGACATCGCTGAAAAATTGACGCGGGCTGTCCGCCAAATGAATGAGTCGGTTAAACTCCTGCAGCGCTTCTTCAATCGCATAACCGGCGCCATGATGGCTGCCATGCACGAATTGACGCAGAAACTTATTACCCTCCGTAATCGGATATTCCGTAGAGCCGTCTCCGATATCCACATGAAGAATGCGTTTGTCTTTGAAATAACTGCCGTTGAACTTCTTATCTACTTCATAGGATTCAAGGAAATCTCCAAAGATTTCGCCCTCTCTCCAGCCGCCTGCTGTATCCTTCTGCAGCGTGAAAATAACCGGAGTGGCTTCTGGAACGACCTTCGCAAACGGGAACACGATTTTTACAGCTACGCGCTGCATGCCCAAATGAACCGTCACATGGTGCAAGCCAGACGTAAATCGTTTCTCAAACTTAGCAGAGGTCTCATCCGTGTGCTGCGTAACCGGAAGCGCCGTTGCCATATCTACTTCCACATCGATTTGTGCAGGTATTTTTTTCTCTTCCTCGTACGCCTTCTGAACAGCCATCGCCGCAATTTGGGCAAGCGTATTGATAACCGGCAAATCCATATCGCTCTTCAGATCAATTCCGATTTGCAGATTGTCCAACACTTCTCCGCTCTCTAAAGCGAACTTCCCGACATAGTACATCCCTGGTCTTGCTGATGGCGAATCGATGGTTACGACCAGCTGATCCTGCAAATTCTTAATAAAGCTCTCTGGTGTTTGCTCTTCGCTCCATGGAAGCTCGTCCACCGTACAATTTACATTAGGCTGCTGAACCAGCTTGCCGTCAATGATAAGATCATGCTCACTGTTTCCGTTATCGTTACCTACAAAGAAATGATAGTTCATAATGGCTTTCCTCCTAGAAAAGGTTTTTGGAAACTTGTACAGCTTCCAAAGATTATGTTTTTTTGTTGCAACTGTCATGGTAATACTTTGCCATACAAAGTATTAGTTTACATCAAGCTATAGTCCCAATGCCCGTTAATCTTTTCTCATCTGTTTCTGTCGCAATATGTTTGTATCGATCGGTTCTTTAACGATGCTGTCGTTTCTGCCCTTTTTCGTCAAAAAAAGCTAACCCGCTTCAGGCGGATTAGCTGTGATGAAATGATCTATAGGATAATGAATTATGCTCTGATTTCGAGAAGCTCGTATTTAATAACACCCATAGGAGCACTTACGTTAATGATGCTGCCTACCGTCTGACCAAGCAGCTCTTTGCCCAGTGGACTCTCGTAGGAAATTTTGTTCTCCGCAACATCTGCTTCCTCAGTACCTACGATTTTGTACTCGATCTTCTCAGAAAATTCGATATCGTTTAAAATGACGGTTAAACCGATGCTTACTTTTGATAGGTCTAAGGTTTTCGCTTCGATCACGCGAGCCTTCTTCAGCATTTTATCTAAAATAAGAATTCTCGTTTCCATGAAGGACTGATCATTTTTGGCTGAGTGATATTCGCTGTTTTCCTTTAAGTCGCCATAACTGATCGCGAGTTTAATCCGCGCAGCCAATTCCTTGCGCTTCACATATTTTAGATCATCCAGCTCAGCTTGCAGCTGCTCTAAGCCTTCTTGCGTCAAAATTACTTCGTCTTTCGACATTTAAACAACTCCTATCTGCTATCTTGTTTTAATTTTACTCTATATCCCGAAAATAAGCGAAATTCCACGACCTTCTTTTTTATACCAATCGCTGTAATCATTTTGAAATATCAATAAATCCTTCGCCAAATACGTCCCGCACATCATGAATCGTAATAAACGCATTTTTGTCGCATGCCTTCACAATTTTTTTCAACTGACTCAGTTCCTGCTTGCTAATGACGATATATAAAATTTCCTGCGGCGTTTTTGTATAATGCCCGCGGCCATAAATAACGGTAACTCCTCTATCCATGACCACATTAACCTGCTCAGCAATTTTGCCTTGCTCCTTGGAAATAATGGTGACTGCTTTTTTCGGATTAACCCCTTCAATGATGAAGTCCATCACCTTGGTACCGATGTATAACATGACAATAGTAAGCATCAGCGCCTCGGCACCGATAATGAAATAAGAGGAGAACGCGACGATTAAGTCAAAAAACAACAAGGCATAGCTAATGTTCCAGTCCAAATACTTATTCGCAATACGTGCCAAAATCGTTGTTCCTGCAGTCGTGCCTCCAACGCGGATAATGAGCCCAATTCCCGCTCCGCCAAACAAGCCGCCAAACAACGCATTTACGATTAATTCATCGGATTGAATACTCCAGTTTGCTGTTAAATGGAGAAATAAAGAATGGAAAAGCACCGCTGCGATCGTATAAATTACCGTCTGCCTATCCAGAAAACGGTAGCCTACAATGAGCAAGAAGGAGTTGAAAATTAAGCTCATTAACCATGGTGCCCATCCGAAAACATAATATAAAATAATCGTTATCCCGGTAACCCCGCCTTCGCCAAACTCGTTCGGAATAACAAATAAGTTGATTGCTAATGCAAAAATAAGTGCGCCAACCATAATTGTAATGACATCCATTATTCTCTTCTTCATATGCATACACCCTTCTTATCTAAAAATATATGATCGTAGTATGTCCATCTTATCCGAAATTGTAAATATTCAGAAAAAATGGCTGGATAAACAAATAAAAAGAACACCTCTTTTAGAAGGTGTTCTCATATTATTCACATGATTATCTTTTAAAAGCAGCAGCTGCAAAGGTATGATACGCTTCTAGAGGGACGCTGCTGCTGCGCTTTCTTGTCCCAATTTCTGCTCTTTGGATTTTTTGATCTGTTTGCTCCGCAGCTGTCCGCAAGCGGCATCAATATCCGTACCATGCTCAAGGCGAACGCTGCAGCTGATACCCTGTTTCTTAAGCGTATCATAGAAAGCTCGCACCGTTTCGCGATCCGTTCGTTGGTATTGACTATGCTCATCCACCGGATTGTAGGGAATGAGGTTTACATTAGCGAGGTTACCTCTATGACCAATAAGCTGTGCAAGCTCTATTGCATGCTCTCTTTGGTCATTAACGTCCTTCAGCAATATATATTCAAGCGTAATTCTCCGATTCGTTTTCTCCAAATAATAATCGATGGATTGCATCAATTTCTCAATGGGAATCGCACGGTTTATTTTCATAATTCGCGTTCGAAGCTCATCATTCGGTGCATGCAAGGAAACGGCAAGGTTTACCTGTAGATCCGAATCGGCGAACTCCACGATTTTGTTCGCTAAGCCGCTCGTTGATACGGTAATATGTCTAGCGGCGATCGCAAGCCCCTTCTGGCTCTTGATCACACCGATAAAGTCTGTCAGGTTCTCAAAATTATCGAATGGCTCGCCGATGCCCATGACAACGACGTGACTGACATGCTCGACCTTCTGCGCCTGATCCAAATGAAGCTGTACCTTCATAATCTGCTCCACGATCTCTCCGCCCGTTAAATCACGGCTCTTTGCAAGCAGACCGCTCGCACAGAAGCTGCAGCCAATATTACAGCCCACTTGTGTCGTCACACAAACCGATAAGCCGAATTTATGTCTCATCAATACCGTCTCTATTAAATTGCCATCATGCAGCTTGAACAAAAATTTATTCGTTCCGTCCGCTGATTCCTGCCTCGTATGCTCGGTAAGCGTTTGAATGACAAAATGCTCGGAAAGCAGCTGAATGATCTCTTGCTTCACATCCGTCATATCCTCAAAAGCCGTTACACGCTTCCGATAAAGCCAATCCCATACCTGTGATGCCCGAAACTTTGTATACTCTCGTTCTTTCAGCCATTCTGTCAGCTGATCAAACGTTAATCCATATATAGATACTTTAGTCATAACTAATCCTCTTTTCAAAACTGCTAAAAAGCAGCCCTATTCTAGCTAGTAGGCCGAAACAAACAATCTGCTTATTATTGTCCCAAAATTACCTCATTAAAACAAGGGGGGAAAGCGCCCAATTATTATGTTAATGCCCCTCCCTTGGCCTATATGTTACATTTCTTTTAAAAGTACCGTCTTCCTATTTTAAAATAGACCCATTAGGAGGTGCCGAATTGCCGTTCACCTTTGCTCATCCGCTATATATTGCACCTTTAAAAGCGGCAAAGCCTGCTTATTTTAGCTTAACTGGTCTTATTCTCGGGAGTATGTCTCCTGACTTTGAATATTTTATTGCGCTTGAGCCCTATCAGACGATCGGACATTCCTTTGGCGGGTTGATCTATCAAGCGATACCGCTGAGCATTATGCTCGCTTATTTGTTTCATTATGTTGTAAAAGTTCCCTTAGCCAAGAACCTGCCTGCGCTTGGGAATTTGGATCGTAAAGCCTACAGCCTCGCCCATGGATGGAAATTTAACACGGTGCAGAGCTGGCTGGTGTTTCTCGTTTCCGTCATCATTGGTTTCTATTCACATCTTTTAATCGATGCTTGCACGCACTATTCAGGTATGTTCGTTACTACATTTCCTGTTCTTCGTGAATCAATTGCCGGGATACCGCTATACAAATGGTTTCAGCGAACGCTATCCATCGTCGGTCTAGTTATAGAGGCAATGCTGTTATACCGCTTTATAAATAAAGCTAAATTGGAATCTGCTTATACAGGCGCTGCCACAAAACACAAAATGGTATATTGGGCAATTGTTTTATTTTGTACATTGCTGACTTTAACGTTAAAGCTCATCTTCACGTCCAGCTCCAACTATATCGGGATAGCTGTTGTAGCTCCGATTTCAGGGTTTATGCTCGGCATTCTCCTGGCAAGCGTCGTTCATCGTCTGTATAGGAGAAAATGAGTCTATCCCAATTTAGCATAAGCTCTCCTGATGAGGGCTTATTTTTTTTGTAAATAGAACCGCTATCGCATGACCTAATGCCGTAAATGATTTTTGCCATATTGGTGTAACATTCAAACTTTATGCTTGTTCTTATTCATCGTTCAGATAAACGGGAGGAACAAGCTTTGAAAAATAAAACGATCGTCGTTACCGGAGGAACAGGGTCTTGGGGGCGGGAGCTCGTAAAGCGGCTGTTAGAGAGAGAACCTAAGGAAATCCGTATTTTTTCCCGAAACGAAGCGCTTCAAGTCGAAATGATGCACGAATTTCATCATCATCCCAAGTTAACCTTCATTATTGGAGATATACGCGATAAATATGAACTCATGCAGGCGTGCCAACAGGCGGATTATATTTATCACTTAGCTGCCTTAAAGCATGTGCCAATCTGTGAGCAGCAGCCGGACAGTGCCATGAAAACGAATGTTATTGGCACTCAAAATGTCATTCAAGCCGCGATCAAAAATGGAGTGGAGAAAGTCATTTACGTATCAACCGATAAGGCCTCCCATCCATCGAGCACCTACGGCATGACCAAAGCCATCGGCGAGAAGCTCATCGTCCATGCTAATTTAAGAGAGGGCAAGACCAAATTTGCATGTGTGCGCAGTGGCAACGTGCTCGGATCGACAGGCAGCGTGGTGCCTATTTTTAAACAACAAATTGAACAGGGATTGCAGATTAACTTAACGGATAAAAGAATGACTCGTTTCTTCTTAGCGTTGGAAGATGCCGTATCGTTGCTGCTCAAAGCAACGGATGAGAGCAGCGGTGGTGAGGTTTACGTCATGAGAATGCAAGGCTGCCGCATACAGGACCTCGCTGAGGTATTAATTGAGGAGCTGGCGGTATCCGACATTCCAATCCGTGAGACAGGCGCTCGCCTTGGTGAGCGTATGTGTGAATCATTGATTTCCGAACTCGAAAGCATGAGCTCCATTCATTTGGATGAGGACTATTATGTCATTTTGCCTCCGTTCCCAATCGATGGACTACATGAAACTTACGCCGGTCATACACCCGTGCAATTCGATCATTATCATTCGGATCATGTACTGATGAGCAAACCTGAAATAAAAAAAATGCTGCAAAATGGCGGGTTTTTGTCATGAGAAAAACAATCGTATTGACTGGTGGAGGCACTGCGGGTCATGTATCAGGCAATCTTGTACTCATCCCGCTGTGTTTGGAACAAAATTGGGATGTTCATTATATTGGGTCAGAGCAAGGTATCGAGAGAAAGCTAGTTTCTGACTACGAAGAAGCGACGTACCACCCCATTTCTACCGGTAAGCTGAGACGATATTGGGCATGGGAAAATGTAATCGATGGATTCCGAGTTGTTCGCGGCATTTTCCAAGCTTACCGGCTCATCAAAAAACGAAAGCCTCATGTTGTTTTTTCAAAAGGTGGATTCGTGGCAGTTCCCGTTGTACTCGCAGCGAGGCTTAACAAGGTGCCAATCGTTATTTATGAACCCGATCTGAATATGGGGCTGGCTAATAAAATTTCCTATCCGTTTGCATCAACGATGTGTACGGCCTTCCGGGAGACGGGAGCAAATTATCGCGATTCAAAAGCCGTATATACAGGTCCTATTTTGAAGCAACATTTAAAGTCGGACAACGTTCAGCGTGCGCTCCATGCTTGCGGCTTTACTTCCGAGAAGCCCGTTCTTCTTATTATGGGCGGCAGCCTAGGGGCAGACAGCATTAACCAAATGGTGAAAACAACAAGGCATGAGCTGCTTGCCACCTTTCAAATCGTTCATATTTGCGGCAAAGGCAAGGTTGATCATACCCTCTCGATGGCTGGCTATAGAGCATTTGAATTTGTCAGCAAGGAGCTTGCGGATTTACTCGCGATAGCAGATGTTGTCGTTTCCCGTGCAGGCTCAAACTCCATTATGGAGCTGCTTGCGCTGCAGAAGCCAATGCTTCTTATTCCGCATACGAGAGGTGGAAGCCTCACGGGGCAGTTTATGAATGCACAATATTTTGAGCAGGCCGGCTTTGCCAAGCTGCTGCTTCAAGAGCAAATGACCGCTCAAAGCTTTGTTAAGGCGGTTATGCAGCTGTATGAGCACCGATTCGTATACGCCGAGCATATGAGCAGTTTTGAAAATGGTGAAGGTGCATCTAAAATCATGGAGCTGATTAAAGTGGCCGGGAACCGAGAAGAGCTGATCAACGAGACAGTTTTATAATAAGATGAAAATAGCTGCTTGCTTGGTTGTCTTATTTTTCCTCATTGTCGTGGTCGTATTTAGTTATGGTTTTCTTACAGCCGCTTGACCTGAGGCTCCGCTGGTATGAAACAAAAACAAGATGTACAGCTTATTCTAATAACAGGTATCATATTCCTTACGTATTCTATCTCTCTACATTGCTGGGAAGGAGCCTTTAATGAATATATTAATTGCCGATGATGAGCCCTTTATGCTCAAGATTTTAAAAGCTTATTTTGAGAAAGAAGCCTTTCATACCTTCCTAGCACAGGATGGCGAGGAAGCGCTGAACATTTTCTATTCAAACAACATCCATTTAGCTGTATTAGATTGGATGATGCCTAAAGTAAATGGTATTGAGGTATGCAAAGAAATCAAAAAACAAAGCAAAACGAAGGTATTGATGCTGACGGCAAAAGGGGAAGACGAGGATGAGCTCATCGCCCTTCAATCTGGAGCAGATGAGTATGTCAGCAAACCGTTTGACCCGCGTATATTGATTTTGCGAGTAAAGAAGCTGCTTCATATGGACAATCAAATTGCGATCGGAAATATAAAAGTAGATATCGATAGCCAAAAAATTTTTAGAGATGAGACCGACCTGCAGGCTACGAATAAAGAGTTTCATTTAATGAAGTACCTCATTGAAAACAGAGGGATCATCGTTTCACGAAAAGCTCTGCTCGATCGTATTTGGGGGTTCGATTATTTTGGCGAAGAACGAACTGTCGATACGCATATCCGCAGGCTTAGAGCAAAGATCGGTGATCATTTAATCAGAACACATAGAGGGATGGGCTACAGCCTGGAAGAACCGCATGAATAAGCTAAACAAAAAGTTGATTGGGCGCATTTTATTCGTGTTCTGTATCGTCGTTATTTTCTCAATTGTGATGAATTCGTTTTTCTTGCCCAAATATCTTTTGTACAAAAAAAAGCATGCCCTTGCAGCTATAACTGAGCAGCTTGATGCCATGGATACAAAGCAGTTATTGCGCAATATGGAGGCTCTTGAGAACAAATACGATGTTACCATTGTAAACACACCAGTCACAGCAAATTTGAATGCGCTAAATGAAACAATTATAGGTCTTTTAAATAAAAAAGGCATTACGTTGAGCAAGTTTTGGATCACGAATGAAAGCCTTGAGAAGCTTAACGAATATCAAATGGTCAGAAAAATTTACAATCAAGAGAAGCTGAAATCCAGCTTTCTCGTTACCTTTATGAAAAAAGATAAGATCGTTTTTGTAGTCGGTGAATCGATATCCCACTCGGCAGAAACATTAACCATCGTTAATCAATTTACCCTCTATACTTATGCAGGCGAGCTGCTGCTGCTGATCATCCTGTCAGCACTTTTTACAAGAAGCATCGTTCGACCGCTTGCCAAAATACAAGATGCAGCTGAAGGCATTTCAAGCTTATCATTTACCAAGGTTCATATTCGTACGGGCGATGAAATTGAAGCCTTAGCAGAGAGCATCAATCAAATGAGTGATAAATTAGAGCATGCCCATCATGAGCTGGAAGCGAAAAATGAGAATTTACGGCAGTTTATAGCCAACATTTCGCATGAACTGAAGACCCCGCTATCCTTAATAAAGGCTTATTCTTCAGGAATAAAGGACGGGATGGACGACGGTACCTATATTGATGTTATCCAGCAGCAAACCGATGACATTGCGATGATGGTGGGCAAGCTGCTTGAGCTCTCCAAGCTGCAAACCGACCTTTATCGGATGAACACCTTTGATTTCAAACAGCTGCTCCATCGAAACTTGCAAAAATATCGTTTTTCCATTCAACAGGAAGCTATTCAGCTATCTGTAGATGACAGCTTGCTAAACCAGCACCATATATTCGCTGATGAGCAGAAGATAGAGATGGTTTTGAACAATTTCATTTCCAATGCAATGAAATATTCAACCAATCAACAAATTCGTATTACTGCTCGGAATAAAGATGATTTTTTACTTTTCTCGATCACGAATGGGATTGAAAATGATGAGCAGCGACAATGGGATTTGATATGGGAACCCTTTTACGTAATGGAGAGCTCCCGCAACAAACAGCTTAGCGGAACGGGCTTAGGCTTATCGATTGCGAGAACGATTTTGCAGAAGCATGAAGCACCGTTTGGCTTTCATATTGAAAACGAAGAAATTACATTTTATTTCTCGTTGCCTATAGATACGAGTAAGAATTAAAGGCGCTGCGACAATCCTATTGCGGTGCCTTATTTTTTTGTCACATTGGCGTAACAAAAAAGGACTATGATTGCACTTACAGATCATCATTGGAAGACATCAACAAGGAAAAATGGAGGCATTATGCAATCAACTTCAGCACCTATGAGTAGACGGACGTTTTTGAAGAAGAGCTTGCATGTAACTTTGGGGCTTATGGGAACCGCTGGTTTATCCGGCGTATATTCGCACCTAGTTGAGCCGTATTGGATTGAGGTTAAACAGGTGAAGGTTGCCATCCCAAAGCTGCCTGCCTCCTTCAACTCCTTTCGCATCGTTCATTTCAGTGACCTGCATCTCGGCTTTCATTCTAAACCTGAACTGCTGACTGAGCTTGCAGAGCAAGTTAGGCAGGCAAAACCAGACCTTATTTGCTTTACAGGAGATTTGCTCGATCAATCCACCGCCTATATGCCGGAAGCCGTAGCCTTCCTCTCGAAGCTCTCGAAGCTGCAAGCGCCATTTGGGCAATATGCCGTTCTAGGCAATCACGATGCCTTCGGCAATCGAAGAGCGGTTACGATGGGGCTATCTAAAGCTGGATTCCATGTGCTCGATAACCAGCATGTCCCGTTAACAAAGGGCTCAGCGCAGCTCTATATTGCCGGGGTCGATGATCCGATGGTTGGACACCCAAATATCGATCAGGCTTTGCAAGGCATTCCAGACGGTTCCAGTACCATTCTGCTCGCGCATGAGCCGGATTTTGCTGATGAGTACGCCCGCTATCCGGTCGACCTGCAATTGTCAGGCCATAGCCATGGCGGACAAGTACGTATTCCTTTAGTCGGGGCACTGTATACACCTCCCTACGGGAGCAAGTATACTGCCGGTTTGTATCAGGTACCGAGCAGCAAATTGCAAGTGTATACCACTCGCGGGATAGGAATGACACGGATTCCCGTTCGTTTTCATTGCCGGCCAGAGCTTACCGTTCTTACGTTAAAGGCACAATAAAGGAAATTGGATACTAGCACCAATTCAACATGGAAATAATACGATGGAGTATGCAGCATGACATTAGCCTAGGAAGGTGTGACGGTTATGACTGGAATCATCAAAAACTTCTATGTGAACGGAAACACAGCTCGCGGCTTGACCAGCCTGTTCGACTCGTCTTTGCAAGATTTGGAGCGTTTATTTATTTTGAAAGAAGGACCTGCTTTAGAACGATCAAACCTCATTCGTTCTATAGCTGACGACATCGCGCAGAGTGGCTATGACATTTGGCTGCTGCACTCCCCCTTCGACAATGGTTCGCTAGATGGACTCATCGTTCCCGCACTCCGTCTCGGTCTTGTCGATGGAACACCGCCGCGCTTTATTGATCCCGCTTTGCTAGGAGCATCCGTTCAATACATTCATCTCGGCGAGGCCGCAGATGCAGCAGAGCTGCAAACGCTAAAGCCAGAGATCGAGATTTTAAGTACACAAATTACGCAGGCGTACGATCAAGCTTATGCTGGCTTTGCTGAGGCGCTTCGTATTCATGACGACTGGGAGAGCGTCTATATTCAGAACATGAATTTCCAAGCAGCCGATGAGCTGACAGCTTTGTACATCGATACATTCTATGGCGATAACAGGCTGGAGAAAACAAGTCGTGTTGATCACCGTTTTTTGGGCGCTGCTACAGCTAAGGGCTCATTCGATTTTGTCCCGAATCTGACGGATGGTCTAAAACGATATTTCGTTAAAGGCAGAGCTGGTTCAGGCAAATCCACCATGCTCAAAAAAATAGCTGCAGCCGGGGTCGATCGCGGACTGGATGTTGAGATTTATCATTGCGGCTTCGATCCGAACAGCTTAGATATGGTCATCGTTCGTGAGCTTGGCTTCGCAATTTTCGACAGTACAGCGCCACACGAGTACTTTCCCGATCGTGCAGGCGATGAAATGATCGATATGTATGCCAGCTGCATTACACCTGGAACAGATGAAGCACATTCAGCTATCATTACCGAAATAAAAAACCGTTACGCTGCGCAGATCAAAACATCGGTTCAGCAGCTATCTCAAGCAAAGACATTGCAAGATGAACGGGAGCAATTGTATACGCAAGCTGTTGATTACGAACAACTTGAACAAATCAAAAATGAAGCGAAGCAAGCAATCGGCAATATTTTGGCCACTGCCGCTCGTTAACATACATGTATTTTTCATAATAAAAAGCCTGCAAAGCTCCACCAATTGGTGAAGCCTGCAGGCTTTTCTGAATAAAAGTTATGATTATTTCGTTTTGTTAAGCAAACCAATAATGAGTGCTACTGCTTCTGCTCTAGTGGCAATCTGCTGAGGAGCGAAACGGTTCTGGCCAACGCCGCTAACAAGTCCCGCCTCCACTGCGGTTGCAACGTATGGAACTGCCCATGCTGGAACAGATTTGGAATCCGCAAAGGAAAGCTTAGCATTTGGATTTACTTTTATTCCACTTGCACGAACAATCATAGCGACCATATCTGCACGAGACAGCTCCTTCTCAGGACCAAATGTGCCATCAGCATAACCGCTAATGATACCTGATTCAACAGCCTGCGTGACAAACGATTGTGCCCATGCAGGTATTTTATCAGAGTCCTTGAAGCTTAAAGCTTTGCCTGAGTCAGAGAGATCCAGCGCACGAGCCAGCATCGTGATAAACTCTGCACGATTAACTGATTTATTCGGGCGGAACTGGCTGTCTTCATAACCCTTAACGAAACCAGCTTTCACAGCTTGATTGATAGCTGATGCTGCCCAGTGGCCTGCAATGTCCTTCAATACAACTTCCGACTCATTTCCGCCGCCAGTTCCTGTACCAGGATTTGTACCTGGGTTAGTTCCCGGATCTTTTCCTGGATTCGTTTCTGGGTTTGTACCCGGACCTGTTCCTGGACCTGGTCCCGGATCTGTTTTTTCTTTCTTCACAATACCGAATTGATCTACGATAAACGGTTTAGCATCGTTCAAGGTTTGGTCAATTTCATATGTTACAGCCGTTAGCTTGTTGCCATCGATCGTGATGCCAACGAAGTTTTGTACTTGACCACGAACTGGACGTGTACTGTCGTTCTTATCTGGGCCGTGTTTAGCCGCATGGTTCTCTTCCGCACGCTCGAACAGATTGTAATAAGCTTCGCCAAGTGCTGGTTTAACATTCTTGTAGTATACCTTCGGACCTGCTGTTGCAGGAATCATGTAGATTGAACCATCCGGATTCACCGTATACTCAATCTTTTCACCGTTCAGTGTTTCAGTAATCTTCTCTGTTGCTGCTGCTGTTCCATCTTTTTTGATCGGTTTTGTACGGGCATAGATATGGTCATGACCTTGTACTACAAAGTCAATTCCGAGCTCTGCCATAATCGGTGCGATTTGGTTTCTTACGCCGTTAGCGCCCATAATATCGCTGTCCGTTGCATGGTTTGAAGTCGTATATGGACCTTTGTGAATGTTGACAATAATCCACTGCGAGCCTGCTGCTTTCGCTGCTTCCACGTCTTTCTTCAACCACTCGACTTGCGCCTCGGAGAAGTTCGCATATTTTGCCGAAGTCTCATTCGAGTTCAGCACAACAAAGTGTGCGTTGCTGTAATCGTACGAGTAGTATGCGCCCGTTACCGTTGCAGAGTTCTCTGCTTGTTTGATATTAAAATGCTCGTAGAATGCATTGTTCTTATCTTCATGGTTACCTGCTGATGGTGCAATGGTTGTGTTAAGCAGGCTTTCTTGTGAATGACCAAGCAGCCAGTTCCACTGCTCTTCTTTTGTGCCTGTGTCTACAATATCACCGTTGTGCACAACGAATTGTGCGCTTGGTACTGTAGCTAGTGCTTTCTCCAGCGTCTCAGCTGAAAGCTTCGCCTCATCTTCTTCTTTGGCTTGTGTATCCGCCAAGTCGATGAATGTGAATGCTCCATTTACTGGTGCGGTTTGGAATGTTCCTACTTCACTCCAAATGTTCAGTGCCGCGTCACCCACACGGAAATTGTACGACGTATTCGCCTTCAAGCCCGTTGCTTCTGCCTTATGAACAAGCTCAGAAGGTGAGTTGGAAGAAACGGTAGAACGCCCTGCAAAATTAATTGCTTTTGTGAAATCTGGCGCTTCGTTCGTTTTCTCTACTACTTGCAGGTCATTGCCTTTAAGAAGTAGTGAAGTGTACCATGCAAAACCTTTGGAGCTTACTGGGTCGCCGTTAAAGGTTACTGTAACCTTGCTTACTTTTTCTTTGCTGTAATCAGGCTTGTCTTCCTTCGTAATACCGAATTGATCAACGATGAATGGCTTACCTGCATTTACTTGCTGGTCAATTTCATAAACAACTGCTGTTAGTTTACCTCCGTCAATGTTAACGCCAACGAAGTTCTGTACCTTTCCACGTGCAGCACTTGTCGTGTCGCCATACTTGCGAGCATGATTTTCGTCAGCTTTGTCGAAGAGATTATAATACGCATCGCCAAGCTGTACTTTCTGGTTTTTGAAGTATACCTTCGCACCAGCTGTAGCTGGAATCATATAAATCGTGCCGTCAGGCTTTACTGCATATTCAATCGTTTGTCCATTTAGAGTTTCTGTAATTTTTTCAACCGCTTCTGCAGTTCCATCCTTTTTAATTGGTTTTGTACGAGCAAAGATATGGTCATGTCCTTGAAGTACAAAATCAATGCCTAGTTCATTCATGAGTGGAGCGATTTTGTTTCTTACGCCGTTAGCGCCCATAATATCGCTGTCCGTCGCATGGTTTGAAGTTGTATATGGACCTTTGTGAATATTAACGATGATCCACTCTGCGCCTGCCGCTTTCGCTGCTGTCGCGTCTTTCTTCAACCATTCTACTTGCTCTACAGAGAAATTCGCATACTCAGTTGAGTTCTCGTTCGAATTCAGCACGATAAAGTGAGCATTGCTGTAATCGTACGAATAATAAGCACCTGTTACTGTTGCTGAATTTTCAGCTTGCTTCACATTAAAATGATCGTAAAACGCATAGTTTTTATTTTCATGGTTACCTGCTGAAGGTACAATCGTTGTATTCAGCAAACTTGGTTGTGAATGTCCAAGCAGCCAATTCCACTCCTGCTCGGTTGTTCCGTTCTCAACTACATCGCCATTATGAACGACGAACTTTGCATCTGGCACAGTTTCCAGCGCCTTAGCAATGGTTGAGCCCGATGTTTGCGCCTCGTCCTCTTCCTTCGCTTGTGTATCCGTTAAATCAATAAAGGAGAACGCTCCGCCTGTTGGTGCGGTTTGGAATGTTCCTGTTTCACTCCACAAATTCAACGATTGATCGCCGACACGGAAGAAATATGTCGTGTTTGCTTTCAAGCCCGTCGCTTCCGCTTTATGAACAAGCTCTGCCAAGGAATTATTAGCAATGGTTGAACGACCCGTAAATGCCGTTGCGTTCGTAAAATCCGCTGCAGCACCAGTTTTTTCTACCACTTGCAAATCACTTTGACTCACTCGACTCGCATCAAACGGCGTGTACCATGTAAATCCTTTCGAACTGACAGGATCACCATTGAAAGTGACCGTCACTTTACTTACTTCTACCTTCGGTGCCTCTTGCAGAGCAATAAGCTTCATATCAAAAAAGAGGTCGGAGCTGCCGTCGCTTTGCTGATGAACCTCAACAGCAAGCTCATTGTTACCGTCTTTTAAGGCAGCCTTTAATGGTGCTGTTAGGTCTACATCTGGATAAACAACGGGATCACTCGCATTCGAAGATGCCGCTGTAGAATACTCAATATCACCTATCGGCATGCCCAGACGGACAACCTCTACTCCATTTACATAAACCACTGCACCATCATCAATGGCAAAGGTAGCTAGCAGCTGTCCATAATGATCCATGCTGTTCTTATCTACATTCAGATTCGTCCGAAAATATGTCGTCCGAGGTTTTTTACTTTTATTCGTTCCATAATCTACGATTGTTTTCAGTGCGCCAAAACCAGCTGCACTAATTATTGCGCCAGAATCCTTATAACCAAGCGGGGCACTGCCTGAGCTCCACGCTGAATCGTCGTAAGTAGACCTCCATACTGTGCCTTGAYTTATACCTTTATCGTAATATTTCCAAACCGAATTTCCCGGCAGTAACGTCACCGGCTCAGTCGCAGAAGCAGCAGCGACCGGGGATGGTGCGGCTGCTCCGAGCAAACCAAGCAATAATGCCAAGGATAACAGAATAGATAATACCTTTTTGTTGACGTAGTTCATAATAATCTCCTTTGTAAACAATTTTGACAATCCACATAAACATGACTGCCTCATCATAACAAGAAGATATCATTGCTCTATTATCTCAGGGTGAAGGTATTGTAAATATCGCTGCAACTTTTTTCCATATGGTTCCGTATAGAGAATGCCATTATTCATACAGATAACTAGGAGGACTTTAATTGTCAAACAAACCGGTTGGTGCGGCTGCTATTATCGTTGATTCTGAAAATCGTGTTCTGCTGGTGAAACATAACTATGGTAAATACAATTGGGAAATACCCGGCGGGTTATCCGAACAAAACGAGTCTGCGCAGGAAACTGCGAGAAGAGAAGTATTAGAAGAAACAGGTCTCGAGGTAACTGTAGATCGATTAACAGGTGTATACTACGAGCCGCATCATGATATGCACCACTTTGTTTTCATTTGCAAAAACGTAAACAATCAAGCTCCTCAACCTTGTTATAAAGAAATTACAGCCTGCCAGTACTGCAGTATTGATGATCTGCCTAGACCATTGAGTGACTTTACTTATAAACGTATCCAAGATGCTTTGAATCCAGATCAGACGGAGAGCTTCCACACGATAGGGCCGAGACAGTGGTTCGAATAATCAAAGGCTATGAAAAAAGTCGGTGCAGGCGTAATCCCTGCACCGACTTTTTTTCATATCATATTCGATTGCACTCCGCTTGTCCGAGCAATAATTTCATCAATAAAGCATTGTAATGTACTCGTTAAATAGGAATCCTTGCGCCGAATAAAAATCGTCGTAATATCACGATATGGCTCAGGTACACTATGACAGTAAACGGTGCCGTTAGCAGCCAAATCAACAATCGAGGATTCGGGAATAATCGTTATGCCTACCCCCGCTGCGACACTGCCAATAATCGTCCCAAAAGTGCCAAACTCCATAATTTGTTTTGGAATAATGCCTTCTACCTTCATCCAGCTTTCCAGTCTCCCGCGGTAGCCGCAGCCTTTGTTGTAGAGCAAGAGCGGTTTTGTCGTAATGTCGTCCATCGAGAACGCATCACCTTTGGTCACCAGCACTAGCTTTTCTTGAATAACCTCTACTTGCTCGATTAAGGGATGCCTGATTGGTCCGGTAACAAAAGCGCCATCCAACTTCATATCCAGAACTTCTTGCAGCAGCTGATCCGTCACTCCGGCTTTCAGCGATAATTCTACATTAGGATACTTGCTGTAATACGACGATAAAATATGAGGAAGCGCGATAACGGTTTCCACAATTCCGATTTCTAGGACACCGGAAGGATTTGTTTTATTGTGAAAGGTACGCTTCATTTCTTCCATTTTGGACAAGATCTCTTTCGAATGCTCGAGCAGACGTTTGCCTTCCGTATTTAAAATCATTCCGCGCTTATGGCGATAAAATAATGGCGTATCCAGCTCTTTTTCCAGTAGTTTAATTCTTGCTGTTACATTTGATTGCACGTAATTCAGCTCGAGCGCTGCTTTGCTGATACTCCCGTGTGCTGCTACGGTTTGAAAAATTTTCAAATCCTTGAATTCCAAGCGCACCCCTCCACTGCCATTCGTTTCAGATGATCTTATATGTTAGATATCATTATAAATGATGATAAACTTTATTTTCAATCGTTTTACTATCGTCTTGCAACCCCCTATCATTGGAAATAGACAATAACTCGGCATAATTTCTTTTAGGGAGAGAGACCACTCGTGCTTAAAAAACAAGTCATTATCGGCTCTATACTTTGCCTCGTTGCAAGTATGTCGTGGGGAGCCATGTTTCCTGTAGCCCACGTTGCTTTACAGCAAATTGATCCATTTTATTTCTCGTTTATTCGCTATTTTGTCGTTGCAATCATTCTGAGCGTGCTCTTGCTAGTGAAAGAGGGTAAATCTGCATTCCGCTTAGAGGGCAGAGGTAAATCTCTGTTGTTTTATGGGACAATGGCCTTTACAGTCTACAATATGGCCGTATTCCTTGGACAGCATCTCATGGGGGAATCCGGCACCGTCGCTGCTTCCATAATGGAAGTGCTTATGCCAATGATATCTATTATGGTATTGTGGGTCACTAAAAAAACCGCACCCAAAAAATATATGCTGACGAGTGTAGCCATCGCCCTTGTAGGCGCATTACTCGTTATTACGAACGGAAAGTTAGCTTTCTTCATGATGGCTGGTCAACATATGTTCCCGCTCCTGCTCATCTTTACAGGAGTTGTTGGATGGGTGATCTACTCCATGGGCGGTACGCAGTTTAAACAGTGGTCCATACTCCGCTATTCCACGTTAACCTGTTTGCTCGGCAGCGCCGTATCTTTTGTTATCGTTACACTTGCATCCACCTTTGGCGTGCTGCCTGTACCCACTTGGGAAACGATACTTTCAATCAAATATGAAATGTCCTTTATGATTCTATTGCCTGGATTAGCTGCTTTGTTATGCTGGAATGCAGGCATCAAATTATTATCGCCGCTAAATGGCATATTGTTTATTAATTTCGTTCCGATTACTACTTTCGTCATTATGGCTTTTCAAGGCTACCACATTAGCGCTTATGAGTTTTTCGGCACCTTGCTCGTCATCTTCGCGCTTGTTCGAAACAATGTGCAGCAGAGAAAAGCAATGAGCAAAGCTAATCCGAGCACTTATGCTGCTCCTCGTCATCCCAAAGGTCAGGCGGTCAAAGCTACCTCTTAACCAAACTATAAGGTTAATCTAAAACAAAAACACCACTCCTGATAGAGTGGTGTTTTCGTTAACTTCGTTATTGTAAAAGAATGCGGATGGATAAGCTTGCCGCTTTATCCCGTAATTTTCCTCATCAGCAGTTCAATCGGCCCTCTTGAAAATCTCTTACGCCAAAGCACACTACATAAAATGCTAAATAAGAAAAAACAAAATGAGTATATAGAGGCGAATATCAACGATTGGTTTTCCAGTCGATTTAGTGCAATGAGAACACCGATACCAATTACCACATGGCTCACATAATGAGTCAACGTTAACTGGCCTGTTTGTACGATAACGTTTATAAACCAGCTTTTATCGTATTTTTCAGTCAAGAACAGACTTAGAATTAAGAAGGCAATAGCCGAACCCGATGCAGATAATATGTACAAAACATTCGGCAGAATCGGACCTGTGCTGAACAAAAACTCAGCACTTTCGCTACCCATGCTCGGGATGAACAAATAAGTTAGCATTTTTGACAGCAGCTCCATGGTAATCGTGACACTTGCTCCAATGATCAGCAGCTTCATTCGAAGCGCCTTGTTATGAAAATCTATTCTTCCTATCAAGAGTCCGATGATGAAGAAACAAAACCATGGAAATATAGGATGATAGCCATTAAAAAATAAATTGCGAACAAAACCTTCCAACGTCCAAAAATCCACATAATGCATAAACGGTACAGGACCGCCCCATCCTTTAAAGGTATCGAATACAAGCTGAAGGCATTGTGCTGTTATTAATATAGCTGCGCCCAGTCCATACAATATCCTGTCTCTTACCGTAATTAGCACTGCTGCCATGAACAGATAAACACCATAATAATGTAAAATATCGCCTGTCCATTCCATAACATATAGCAGTAATCCGATTACAAACAAGAACAGCGATCTTTTCCAAATCATTTGGCGAACAGCTATAATCTTTGCTTTATCGTGACTAGCAACAGCTTTCCGAGACATGAGCGAAATGCCTATGCCAGCAAGTAAAACGAATAAAGCCGAGGCTCGTCCTTGAAATAACGAAGTAACAGTAATCAACCACGCGGGGCCATTATGCTCAGCATTTGTAATTACAATGAAGTTTACGATAAGCATACCGAACAGTGCCCATGCACGGGCAAAATCCAGCCCAATCAATCGTTTACTTGCTTCCACTAGCATCACTTCCTTTGAAAACGCCGCTTACAGCCTCTACCCAGATCTGTTTATAATCAATATGTTCAACCAGCATCATAAAGTTGCCAATGTTATCAAGCACTAAGGCAAGCATATGTGCTTTGGCAGCACTCGCCTGATCTGAAACAAGTCCAAAATGTTTAGCTTTCTCCATCAGCATCTCAAAGCCGTACAAATACCCTTTTTGGATCATAAGCAGCTTCTCGTGATAAAAGGGATACCTTGTTGCCATTAACATATATTCCTGTACGACACGATTATAATAAGGGTCCTTAGCCTGCTCATCAATCATATGGATTCCGAGCTCAACAAGCTTCTCCTCAAAATTATCTTTTGTAAAAGTATCCATTTCAAAAAATGTCGAGAACTGAATCGCGCTGCACAAGTCTTCAAAAATTGCCGCTATGAGATCTTCTTTCGATTTAAAGTAATAATAAATAGAGGGTTTAGCTATTCCAACCGCTTTGGCAATCATCGAATACGTCGTTTTCGTAATGCCCACCTCTGCAAATAGTTGATAGCTCACTTCTTTGATGGATGCCAATGTTTCCTCGCTTTTACTCATTGCAACTCCTCCTGTACCTTGAATTTGTTTTAGCATATCACTCTTATTATTATTTTTCAACCTATCGTTAGGTAGAATTTTATGAAAAGTGAATGATCTACTAAACCTTTTTTATTTACCAATTGTTTTATTTCTAAATATTGACACCACCTATATCGGAGTGATATATTATGGATCGTAATATAAATATGGATATTTATTACACCTATTCCCATTCTATCCTAAGTAAAATGACAAGGAGGCACATTTGCTTTGAACAGTCAGGACGTTATTTTAGGCATGCTTATGAGACGATCATTATCCGGTTATGAAATTAAACAATTGTTCGAGGATATTTTCTCTTATTTCTATAGCTCAAGCTATGGAACGATTTATCCGATGCTGCATCGGATGGAAAAAGAGGCATTGATCACGAAGGAAAATGTGCAGCAAGAGGGCAAGCCGAATAAAAATGTGTTCACCATCACAGAGGCTGGAAAAAGTAGATTTTACGAATATCTGCACAGCCCGATGGAAACGGATACGGTTAAATCAGATTTCCTGATGCGGCTTTATTTCGGCCAGCTGGTAGGTAATGACATGGTAGTTATGTGGTTGAAGCAGGCACAAGAGTATACACAGACACAGCTCGATCAGCTGCGCGATAAGTACGCCCTATATAAAAGCAGCATGCAGCCTGGACATATCATATGCATTGAAATCGGAATTAAGGAATATAGTGCTAAGCTGGAAGCGATCCAAGAGGGGCTGGATCGTATGGATAAATTAGAAGAGGAAAAGAGGGTTTAGGATGGAAAAATCACGTTCAAACAATAACCTCATCATTCTTGCCATGGCACTAGGGTTATTAATGGCATCTTTGGACAATACGATTGTGGCCTCCTGCATTAACAAGCTCAGTCAGGACTTTAACATTTTCGATAAAGTCAGCTGGGTATTTACCGCCTACATGCTGGCAGCAACAAGCACGATGCTCGTTTTCGGCAAAATGTCCGACCTATTCGGCAGAAAAATGTTTTATATGATTGGTATTGGCATGTTCTTGATCGGCTCCGCCTTATGCGGTATCGCTCAGAGTGCTGATCAGCTCATCTGGTTCCGCGTCATTCAAGGGATTGGCTCCGGCGCCTTGTTCCCAATCAGCTTCACCATTATTTATACGATATTTAAAGATCCGAAGGATGCAGCAAAAATGTCTGGCGTATTCGGTGCGATCTTCGGCCTATCCTCCGTTGCAGGCCCGCAGCTCGGCAGCTTCATTGCCGAACACTTTGGTTGGAGATGGAACTTCTATATCAACATTCCCATCGGTTTGGCATCCATGATTGTTCTGATGATTGCGCTCAAAGAAACACGTTCCGAGAAAAAACCAAAAATCGATTATTTGGGAACCTTGTTTTTGATCATTACTACGGTCTCCTTAATGCTAGCGCTCGAATGGGGCGGCAAAACCTACGCATGGAGTTCCTGGCAGGAAATTAGCTTATTCACGATTTCAGCTGTAATTGGCGCTCTGTTTATTTTTGTCGAGCTGCGTGCTCCTGAACCCGTCCTTCCTCTGAGCATCTTTAAAAATAAGATGGTCTTGGGCACAAGTATTCTTTGCTTCTGCCAGGGCGTCATTATGTTCTCCGCCATTACGTATTTGCCTAGCTTTACGGTAGGGGTGTTAGGAAATAGCAACTCAAACGGCGTATTGACGCCTATGATGGCCTCGTTAATCGGGGGTGCTATTCTATTTGGTTTCCTGCAATCCAAATTCGCCTTCCGTACACTCATGCTGTTCACTATGCTAATGACTATTATTGTAGCTACGCTGCTTTCTACAGTTAGCGCTCATGCTTCCAGCGGCTATATGATTGTACTTATGATTCTGCTTGGCTTTGGCGCCGTCGGTCCTCTAATGAGTGTCGCACAGAGCTCGATTGCTGCAAACGTTGATCCTAAATATATGGGCGTCAGCTCATCTATCGTCGGCTTCTGGCGCAACATTGGCGGCATATTGGGTGCATCTATTATGGCGACGATTGTAAATAACAACTTGCATCGATTAATTACGGCAGGTGCAGATAAGGCTGGCATTCCTTCTGACAAAATCAATACTCTAGCCAATCCAGAACTGCTCATGCGAGCAGGCGGTCAGCTAGACCCGCAAATACGCAAGTTTCTGCAAGAGGCGCTGGCAACAGCGATCAATCACGGCTTTATACTCAGCATTTGTGTGGGCAGCATTGGCTTAATCACCGCTATGTTTGTTGGTGCAAGCAGACTCGGAGCTACAAAAAAAACAACGACCAGCGCTACACACATATAGAGGTAAATAGACACGCAACGGTAATCTGCGATGCAAATTACCGTTGCGTGCATCCTTATTCTTTATCCGTAGGTTTATGTATACCGTCTTCATAAAAGTCAAAGATGAGCTGCTTCTTTGTCCCTCTTACCGCGTAGAAAACGTCAGATATTTTCTTCCCTTTTTTTCTCAGTTCGTTTTCCAGCCATTCCTTCGTCAGCCCATTCTCTTTCATTTCTTTTTCCAAAAGTGAACCATCCATAATCAATTCAATTGGAAACTCCTGTTTGTTTAATTGAAGCTTCATGTCCTTTTTCGTGACAAGCTGATACTCGTCTTTTTTTAATACAGACACCATTCCATTATCCTCAAGAACTGCATATTCAACCTCATCCATATTAAAAATCCCATTTTCTCTTAAAGCTTGATCCAAAGAATCCAAAGTATATCTAACCTTCTTCATATTATTCTCAAGAATCTTCCCGCCTTCGATGAGAACGGTTGGGGAGCCTGAAATCCAGCTTCTTAATTTACGGCTCTTTAAGGCAACGACAGATAACAGATAAGACGTAACCGTCATAACCGCGAGTGACAAAGTAATATGCGACCATTTCAATGTTTCATTGAATGCCAAATTGGCTGCAAGTGCCCCTATCGTAATGCCGGTCACAAAATCATGAAATGTCATGTTGGAAATCGTCTGTTTCCCCAATGTTCTAGCTACTAGTAGAAGCAGTAAAATAGCAACAATCGTACGTATTAAAATATCCATATAGGTATGCATGCTGTGATTCCACCTCTACTCTTATTGTTACCCAAGCGATTTGAAAAAAATCATGGAACAGCGTATCATCTTTAAAGTGAACAGATTAGAGACCACTTCTAGTGACGATGAAGATACGTCGCTTTTGTATTGTATTTTGCTATATGACTATTTGTATTGGAGCTGAGAATGATGAAAACCGAGATTATAAACAGATTTATCACTTACGCGCAGGTGGACACACAGTCCGATGAAAGCAGCGAAACCTGCCCTTCCACGCCCGGACAACTGACGTTAGCTAATATGCTAGTAGAGGAATTGAAAGCCATCGGCATGCAAGAGGTTACGATGGATGCTAACGGCTATGTCATGGCTACCCTTCCAGCCAATACGGATAAAGAGATCCCAACCATCGGTTTCCTTGCGCATATCGATACAGCAACTGACTTTACTGGCACGAACGTCAAGCCGCAAATTATTGAACAATATGACGGGAACGACATTATCTTAAATGAAGCACAGCGCATCATTATGTCACCGAACGACTTCCCAGAGCTGCACGGCTATAAAGGTCATACGTTGATTACAACAGACGGCACGACACTGCTTGGTGCAGACGATAAAGCAGGCATAACTGAGATCATGACGGCGATGGCTCATCTCATTAATCATCCTGAGTTGAAGCACGGTAAAATAAGAGTAGCCTTCACTCCTGATGAAGAGATCGGCCGAGGTCCGCATAAGTTTGATGTACAAGCCTTTGATGCGGTCTATGCCTATACAATGGATGGAGGTCCGCTGGGCGAGCTTCAATACGAAAGCTTTAATGCCGCTGGCGCTGTCATTATATGCAAGGGCAAAAACGTGCATCCCGGAACGGCCAAAGGCAAAATGATCAATGCCGCAAAAATGGCGATGGAGCTCCACGCAAAACTGCCGGCTAATGAAACACCTGAGCAGACAGAAGGCCATGAAGGCTTCTACCACCTGTCATCCATTCAAGGCGACGTCGAGCAAACGGAGCTTCATTATTTGATACGTGATCATGACCGCAACCGATTTAAAGAAAGAAAGCTGGAGCTTACTCGTATCGTAGAGGAACTGAAAGCGAAGTACGGAGAAGAACGTATTGTGCTTGAAATAAAGGATCAATACTACAATATGAAGGAGAAAATCGAGCCGGTGATCCAAGTCGTAGACATCGCAGAGCAAGCGATGATCAACCTTGGCATTACCCCGCTAATCGAGCCGATTCGCGGCGGCACAGACGGCTCGCAGCTTTCCTACATGGGATTGCCGACTCCGAATATTTTCACCGGCGGAGAAAATTATCATGGCCGATTTGAATATGTATCGGTTAACAATATGGTACAAGCCGTCAATACGATTATTGAAATCGTTAAGCTGTATGAACAAAAAGCTTAATAATCGTCATAAACAAACAGGCTGTCGTCCACATGACGACAGCCTGTTTGTTATTAGATGGTTTAGCAAAGCACATCTTCTTCCTGTTCGACGATGTCCATCTCAAGATTATTTAGGCCATTGTCTTCCAATACGGCAGCCTTATTGCCGTATTCTTTAATAATATGAATCTCGCCCCATGAGCAAAGGGAGTCCAATATCGATTTTAAGCTCCATCCGTATTCACTGAGCTCATATTCAACCCGCGGCGGGACCTCATTGTAGCTTATTCGATTCACGATGCCATCTTGCTCCAGCTCTCTCAGCTGCTGTGTTAACATCTTTTGTGTTATGGAGGGCATAATACGTTTGAGATCACTCGTTCTTTTTTTGCCATGCGTTAAGTGACAAAGGATTACGCATTTCCATTTCCCTCCAATAACCTCGAGGGTCGCTTCCACTGAAATATTGTATTTTTTCTTAATCATAGATATATCCTCCCCAACCGAGCTATCGCCTACTATTCATGCATTTATTACTTTTTAGTACCTATAGCACTTCAAAGTACGTACTGTTCATTACTGCCTAAACCCATCATAATAGCACTTACCGGCCGGCAATACTATACAAAAGGGGTTATACAAATGGCATTAGATAAAAAAAGAAGTACCCTGGCGCTTCTAGCGTTAGCCATAAGCGCCTTTGCGATTGGGACAACAGAGTTCATCAGTGTAGGGCTGCTCCCGCTTATATCTGAAGACTTGAATATATCGGTTACAACATCGGCACTAACCGTTACGTTGTATGCTCTTGGGGTTACTTTTGGAGCTCCAATATTAACATCTTTAACATCTACGATTCCGAGAAAAACATTATTGTTTTGGATCATGATTGTTTTTATTGCTGGAAACAGCCTTGCGGCATCGGCAAGCGGCGTTGGTATTTTACTTACCGCGCGCGTCATCTCAGCACTGGCTCATGGCGTATTTATGTCAATTGGCGCTACCATTGCAGCCGATCTCGTTCCCGAGAACCGCAGAGCTAGCGCAATCGCAATTATGTTCTCAGGACTCACTGTAGCTACCGTTACAGGCGTACCGTTAGGTACTTGGATTGGACAGCATATGGGCTGGCGTGCTGCTTTTGTTGGCATAGTTCTTATTGGCGTTATCGCTTTTATAGCCAATATGGTGTTGATTCCTTCCGATTTGCGCAAAGGAACTCGAACACCGCTGCGCGAGCAGATAAAACTGGTTACGAATGGACGATTGCTGCTTGCATTCGCGATTACTGCTATTGGGTACGGGGGTACGTTTGTTGTCTTTACTTATTTATCCCCGTTGCTTCACGATATAACCGGATTTAAGGAAAGTACGGTAGCGGCCATTCTTTTGGTATACGGCATCGCCATCGCCATCGGCAATGTCATTGGTGGGAAAGCTGCCAATAAGAAGCCGATTACCGCCTTGTTTTACATGTTTATTTTGCAGGCTATCATACTCTTTGTTCTTACCTTCACCGCACCGTTTAAAGTGGTTGGCTTAATTACGATTATCTTGATGGGACTGTTTGCATTCATGAACGTACCCGGCTTGCAAGTGCATGTCGTGATGCTCGCTGAACGTTATGCGCCGAAGGCAGTAGATGTCGCTTCGGCTGTCAACATCGCTGCGTTTAACGCAGGTATCGCCATTGGCGCCTATTTGGGCGGTGTCGTTACGGACTCGATGGGACTTATTCATACGGCATGGGTTGGCGGATTGATGGTTCTCGGCGCTGTTATTTTAACCGGCTGGGCAAGAGCTTTAGAGAAAAAAGATGAAACAAAACACAGGAGGGCTTCACTGTGATCGCAAAGAATTTACAGGATACAACTACACTTCACAACGGTGTTCAAATGCCTTGGTTTGGTCTTGGCGTCTTTAAAGTTGAGGATGGCGCGGAGCTGGTTGAGTCCGTCAAAGCAGCGATTAAAAATGGTTACCGTAGTATTGATACTGCAGCTATTTATGGCAATGAAACAGGTGTCGGACAAGGCATTCGTGAAGCTATGGCTGAGTATAACGTGACGAGAGAAGAGCTTTTTGTCACATCAAAGGTTTGGAATGCTGATCTCGGATATGAATCTACGCTGGCGGCTTACGAAACTACACTAAATAAACTGGGTTTAGACTATCTTGACCTGTACCTGATTCATTGGCCTGTAGAAGGCAAATTCCAAGAGGCGTGGAGAGCTTTGGAGACCCTTTACAAGGATGGCCGAGTCAAAGCCATTGGCGTAAGCAACTTCCAGATTCATCATTTGGAGACGTTAATGAAAGATGCTGCCGTTAAACCGATGATCAATCAAGTGGAGCTCCATCCGCAGCTAACGCAGAAAGAGTTAATCGACTATTGCAAGCAACAAGACATTCAAATCGAAGCATGGTCTCCGCTTATGCAAGGTCAGCTGTTAGATCATCCCGTTCTTAAGGAGATTGCTGAAAAGCATAACAAATCCATTGCTCAAGTCATTCTGCGCTGGGATTTACAGCATGGCATTGTAACGATTCCGAAGTCAAYGAAAGAGCATCGCATCATCGAAAATAGTAATGTATTTGATTTTGAACTATCTGAGAGTGAGCTGTCCCGAATAGACGCTCTGAACCAAAATCTTCGGGTGGGTCCAGATCCCGACAACTTTGATTTTTAATATCATAGCGGAACAATAATAGGGCTGTCCCAAACGCAGATACATCTACGTTTGGGACAGCCCTTATTTAATCGTGCCTTATTGCAGGATAATGATGAATGATATCGAAATGAATGTACGTAAACCATTGCGTAAACCATTGTCTACATATTTTTGGCGAAAATCATTCGAATGAGATTCAAGTGGAGGGTACTATGGCGAACTTAAACTTTCGAGAAGATGGCACATTCAAAATTGTTCAATTTACCGATCTGCACTGGCAAAACGGGCAGCAGGAGGATTTACAAACCTATTCTCTAATGAAGAACGTCCTGCAAGAAGAATCACCGGATTTGGTGATCTTTACCGGTGACGTTATTTATAGTGAGCATTGTACTGATAGACAAGAGACCTTTAAAAATGCTGTCAAAGCAGCGGAAGAATTTAATATCCCATGGGCAGCTGTATTTGGCAATCATGATACCGAGGTTGGCACCACCAGAGAAGAGCTTATTCGCTTGCAGCAGGAAAGACCGCTCAGCTTAACCGAAATGGGCCCTAGCCTAGGGGATCGTGCGGGAAATTATGTGCTAGAAATTCATTCTAAAAATAATAGCAGCCCCGCTGCCGCATTATATTTACTGGATTCAGGCGAGTATGCCGATCAGCCCGTTGGCGGCTATGCCTGGGTAACTCATAGCCAGATTGGCTGGTATAAGGAGCAATCCGCTCGTTTGACGAAACAAAACAATGATGTGCCACTGCCCTCGCTTGCTTTTTTCCATATCCCTGTGCCCGAATATAACGAGGTATGGAACGAGCATACCTGCTATGGGCAGAAGCATGAAGGCGTAGCGAGTCCAAAAATCAATTCCGGACTTTTCACAGCATTTCTTGAAATGAAAGATGTCCGCGGTACGTTCGTTGGGCATGATCATATCAATGATTACTGGGGTGAGCTTCACGGCATCCGTCTATGTTATGGAAGAGCTACGGGCTATAACACCTATGGAAAAGACGGTTTTCCACGTGGTGCAAGGATCATACAATTGACCGAAGGGGAAGCTGACTTCCAAACATGGCTGAGACTAGATGATGGATCTGTTGTCGTCAATCAGCCAGAACATCTTCCTGAGAATGGTTAATGGCAACCATTAGGATATTAAACTGAAAATTTGTTACTTATGTTCTTTCCATTGGCATTCAGTAAATTTCATTTCTGTGAAAACGGCATTAAATGAAGATTCTTCTGGACTGCAAGCATAAATACCAATCTGAATATTATCTGCTCCTTCAAAAAGGTGTGCAATACGCATTTGCTTATAGTGAATGCCATCATAAGAATTTTCAATACAATAATCGCTTTCACGCCGGCTTAGTCTGTAATACATCAATTTCTTTGTTGCAGTAATATCCGTAGTTGCCCAATCAGAATATCCTAAGTTCGTTACAACACTTCCCAATCTCTGGTATTCTTCATTTTCATATTCAATAGAAGCCTTTATCCAGTTATCACTATTTTGATAGATAATTACGCCACACTGGTCGAAGCGTTGTTTACTGTCAAATTCCGTTTTTACTAAAAACGAAAAATATTTCTCATTGGTTTTCATTAACAAAGCAGGAGCATTATTGTTTTGAAAGCCATAATAGGTTCTTTGCCAAAAATCTGTTCCAGCTTCTGTTTTAATCACAATTTCTCCATCTGTAATCGTATATTCTTTAGGCTCATGTACCCAGAATAAGTGATCTCTTTGAAATGTTACATCCATTTTGATTCCTCCATAATTCTAATTTATCTATTAGCTGAATTAGCAGCAGTATCCTATTTAGGCAAATCGAAATGTAACTAACCTATTTTTCTTATTCGACGTTGTATTCTAACTGCCCATTACTTAAACGAGGCTACCGATTCATGCCGGTAGCCTCGCCATAGTGATTGTTGAGTTATAGTTCCCCGTTTTTCTCCCAAAGCTCGATCAATCGGCCTTCTGGATCTTCAATCCAAATAAATTTCCCAAATTCACTAACCTCTAAGTTCTTTGCAAGAGGAACATTCATATGTTCAAGATGCTTAATAGTCTCGTCTACATTATGTACTTGGAAATTTAACATCACTTGTTGTTCTGTTGGAAAATAGCTGTCATTCTCGCTAAAAAAAGAAAAGATAGTCTCATTTCCGGATTCGGGTTTTATCATCGTCCCATTCCAATTCCCTATTTCAAGCTTCAACACTTCACTGTACCATTTTGTTATCATTTCAAGATTTTTGGTTCTCCAAAATATACCGCCAAAACCTTTTATCATTGTATCCAACTCCTGTCTGTCATTAGATTTTTAGCTATCCGATTACAGTAAATATTCGAGATTTAAATTTAAGTTCCTTTTTCAATTTCCCTGCCCGCGCACAATTTCTCCACAAACTACTACATTATATTTTTCCACTTTTGTGCTATACTAGCTTGTCAGCATTTTAGCAACAAATATTGTTAAATTATCTACTTACTCACGAGGTGCATAAATGTCTCAACCGCCAGCTAAGAAGGCGCTTTTGACTGAGCTTGAGAGCCTACGCGCATTTGGCATACTTGCTGTCATTATGATTCACGCGACATCCTCTTCAGTAGTCAATTCCGATCCTAACTCCACACTGTTTTTGATTCTTGTCCTGTTTAATACGTTATCCAAATTCGCCGTACCTCTCTTCATTCTGATCAGCGGCATATCTCTTTTCTACAATTACAATGATAAACCATTAAACAAACAAACAGCTACGATGTTCTACAAGAAACGCATCACTAAAATTATGCTGCCGTTTCTCCTATTTTCGTTTATGTATTATGCCACTATCATCTACTTCAGATACGGATTTATTAATTTCGAGCAGTTTATCTCTTATTTTCAGACTTGGGATTTTCTCGTTAAATTGCTGATTGGAAAAACCTATGCTCATTTGTATTTTATCTTTATTATTATCCAGTGTTATTTGCTCTTCCCTGTACTTTGGTATGTGATGAGAAAATGGCCGCGTCTCGTCAATTGGCTGATCACAGGCGGACTTCTCATTCAGTGGATTTATATGCTGAACGCCAAGGAAATGGGAATCAAATACGTCACCAGCGGTTTTTTCGCATACAGCTTGTACTTTTGTATCGGGGCTTATATAGGAATCAACTATACGAAATTTTATGCCTTCTGGGAGCGCAAACGCAGCAGCATTGCTTTACGAAGCACATTAATTCTAGTAGTAGCCATTTCCGGTACGCTCAACGTGATCTACTTCTTGCGTGAGGCGCAGGGAAAACTACTATTTAACGATAGCTTTTTGGTGCAAATTAAAAATGAAATTTATATTACATCGGCTTGTTTGCTGCTTATTCATCTTGCCCTTCGGATTAAGGCATCCCGCATGGAATATTTGAAATCGGTACTTATTCATCTCAGCCATGCGTCATTTGGCATGTACTTGCTGCATCCGATGTTCCTCAGATATTACCGTATGATGGATGTGAATGGGAGTCCGCTCGTTTACGGAGCATGGATTGCAGGAGGCTTCTTCCTGGCTTTAGTTGGCTCATGGATCATCGTTGCTTGGGCCGGCAAAGTGAAAGGACATTGGGTTTTATTCGGACCTATCCCCAAACAGAAATCACTCGGACAGTAGCCTAAGTCTGAATTTAAAACATTTATGTGACGCCCCTCTGCTGAAACAAGGCAAAAGGGGCGTTTTCAATAATTTCCCCCTATGCGCGCCAGATCTTTTCCGTTAAACTAGAAATTCTGGTATCGGCAGAATCAACTATACTATTGCAGGTTTACCCCTGAAAACTATTGGAGGTTTCTTTTCTAACATGCATAATGAACATCATTCCAATGTCAAAATTGTAACAGCCGACCCAAGCGCCATCGGCTTATTTGGGCTGGCTATCGTTACGCTCGTAGCTTCCTCACAGAAGCTCGGCTTAACTGACGGTCTAAGTCTCGTTATTCCATGGGCGATTTTTCTAGGCGCCTTTGCTCAGCTCTTTGCTTCTATTCAAGATGCAAAACATAACAATACATTCGGTATGACCGCCTTTGGCGCTTATGCTTTCTTCTGGATGGCGATGGCTGGCAGTTGGCTGATCAAGCTCGGTGTGTTCGGCGCTGAGCTGGCTGCAATCGCAGATAGCAAGCAGCTTGGTTTTGCTTTTGTCGGTTATCTCATTTTCTCGCTGCTGATGACTATCGGAGCAGCGGAGACCAATAAAGTATTATTCTTCATCTTCGTTCTAATTGATTTGCTTTTCCTTGGACTGAGCTTCGATGCATTCGGAGTAGCACCAGACGTGTTCCACGCACTAGCTGCCTATGCTGAGATGGGTATTGCTCTCCTATCGCTATATGCCGCAGGCGCAGCTGTACTGAACACCCATTTTGGACGTGTGTTTCTGCCAATCGGTCGGCCTTTTGGCATCTTCAAGCCTCGTTCATAATCGGAATCTCATCATTATAAAATGTTAAAGCCAGCCGCTCTTCGTGCCGATCCGCGATAGAGCGGCTTTTTCTATGAAAATCAAAAAGAGGCAGAGTGCTTAACGATCGCACTCTACCTCTTTTTGTTCACCGTAAGCTTTATAGCAATTTCACAGCTACCGACGCAGCGGTGCTTTCCTTATTCCTTATTGAATCTTCATAGGTTCTCTTGAAATATTCCACATACAAAACATCGAGCAAATAAAGCTGTGAAATCTTCGCAGATAATGAGCCGCCCTGCAGAGGTCCTTCATTCGCTCCGCATAGCAGTGTCAGATCAGAGTAAGAGGTCAGCGGCGACTTAACGAACCTCGTAATCGAAATGACGGTAGCACCGCTTTCTTTGGCCCTTTTCGCTACTTCAATCGTATCCTTTGTAGAACCGGAATAAGAAATAACGACAGCGACATCCCGTTTCGTCATTAAAGCCGCTGACATCATCTGCAGATGCGAATCGATGCTGCATTCCGTTTTGTTTGTGATACGCATAAATTTGATTTTCGCTTCCATTGCCGTCATTAAGGAGGAGCCTACGCCAAAAAATATGACCCGTTCCGCTTGGAGCAAATGCTCAATCGCCTGATCCATTTTTTCGTTATCGATTAAGTTATAGGTCTCGTTCAATGCACTTATGTTGGATGACAGCACCTTAGAGGACACTTGATCCATCGTATCATTCATCAGGACCTTGTCCGTAAGCTGCGGTATTTCGTTTTCCGCGGTGATGCTATGTGCAAGGGCAATCTTAAAATCCTGATACCCTTTATAGCTTAACGACCTGCAAAACCGGAATACGCTGGACTCGCCCACTCCACAGTGATCTGCAAGATCGGTAATCGACATGTAGACGACACCTTCCGAGTTTTCCAGAATGTAGTCTGCTACTTTCCTTTCGGTATTCGTCAGGTTGTTGTATTTCGAATGAATCGTTGTAAAAATATTGATAGTGCGCAACCGATCACCTCCCTAAATCCTGTCCATTCCGCGTAGAAATAATGATGCCGCACCTAATAAGCCAGCTTTATTTCCAAGAGAAGCCTTTACGATGTTCACACCCGCAAAGCTCTCCATAATTAATGCTTTGGTTTGTTTCTCAACCATTCGAACAAGCTCATCCTGCTCCATCACTCCGCCTCCTACAATAATAGCAGGTGGATTGAAAATATGAATGAGTGAAGCCAAACCCGCGGATACTTCGGTCGTCCATGCATGCAATATTTGTTGTAATGGTTCGTTTCCTACCTGTATTTTATCAAAAAAACCTTTTCCGTCTACAATTTCAGGATCAGCTTCTTGGGCCATTCGAATTAAGGCTGTTGTTGAGGCATAGGTTTCATAAAATGATTTGCACGTGCCGCCATTCGTTTGCGACAATGGACGGGTAAACATATGACCGAATTCAGCAGCTGAGCCGCTCGCACCACGATAGATTTGACGATTCATGACGATGGCTCCGCCAATCCCCGTCCCAAACGTTAAGCATAAGAAATCATTAAACGACTTTGCCGCTCCAAAACACGCCTCGCCTAAAGCAGCCGCATTCACATCATTTTCAACCTTCACAGGCTTATGGTACCGATCCTCTACGATCTCTCTGACCTTCATGCCTGTATAGCTTGGGATATTCTCATTGGCATACAAGATGCAGCCCTCATCTGCGTTCACTTGTCCGGCCGTACTAATAGCGACAGCATCAAAATGCTGATACGACTCCATTTGGAAAAGCAGTTTTTCCATGAGATGCTTGCCGCCCATATGAGCTTCAGTTGCATACTCCTTGAACTGAGTGATACAGCCTCGTTCATCGCAAATGCCTATCTTCGTATGGGTACCGCCAATATCTGCCGCTAAAATGTTCATTCCCATGGGCTATTCAACAGCCTTTACGAATTTTTTGGTTATTTCCATCGGTCTAGTAATGGAAGATCCCACTACAGCCGAATAAATCCCTTGGTCAAATAATCGTTTTAGTTCCTCAGGTGTTGAGATACCGCCCTCCGCAATAATCGGAACGGATATCGTATTCACGAGCTTCTCTATCAACTGAAAATCCGGCAAAACATTATCTTTTGTTGCTTCCGTATAGCCGCTAAGAGTCGTCCCAATAATGTCAAACCCTAGCGCTGCAGCCTCGATAGCTTCAGCATAGGTCGAGCAATCCGCCATAAAGAGCTGATCTTTATACTTATCTCTTAGTAAAGGAAATAATTCCGATATCGTTGATCCGTCCGGCCTCACACGATTTGTTGCATCCATTGCGATGATATCCACGCCTTCATGGCAAAGCTCATCCACTTCCTTCATCGTAGGGGTGATGAATACGGAAGAGCCCTCATAATCCTTTTTTATAATACCGATGATCGGTAGATCTACCTGCTGCTTAATTTCCCTAATATCCTCTACGCTGTTGGCACGAATTCCTGAAGCACCGCCTAAAAAAGCTGCATATGCCATTCTCCCCATAATAAATGGACTATGAAGCGGTTCATCCGGCAAGGCTTGGCAGGAAACGACCAGCTTTCTTCTTATCCTATCAAGTACATTTCTATTTGTATTCATTGGACTCCACTCCGCTGCTGTTTTTATTTACTCGTTGACTGCTGCTGCCATCTAGGCAAAATCAACATATCATAATACCCTCATTTTGTAAATTAATTTCACCACTATTTAATTTATGAAAATTATTTTCACCTAAACATCAATAAAAAGGCCCGATATGCTCTAAAGAGCTAATCGGGCCTCATCTATACTTGAATTAAAAACAAATACTAAATCTTCTTAACAAATTCCGACTTCAATTTCATAGCGCCAAAGCTATCAATTTTGCAATCAATATCATGATCGCCTTCAATCAAACGGATGTTTTTTACTTTTGTGCCTATTTTGATAACGAGCGAGCTGCCTTTAACTTTAAGGTCTTTAATGACCGTTACAGAATCGCCATCGTTCAGCACATTTCCATTCGCATCTTTAATTATTCTTTTATCCTCATCGTTATCGGATTCTGATTGTAAGCTCCACTCATGACTGCATTCTGGACAGATTAGCAGACTGCCATCCTCATACGTGTATTCAGAATTACATTCCGGGCAATTTGGCAAACTAGACATAAATTCATGTCCCCCATTCCTTATTATACATTCAAGTTCTCCTTGAAGTTGCCTTACAAGTATAGGGGATATTGTCCAATCAATCCACTGCCTCTGTCTATTTCTGAAGCATTATTCTTTAATAAACTCCTTCGTACTGCGAACCGTATCGATTGGACGGACTAATTTTTCGATTTCTTCACGCTTAGGCTCTAGGAAAGGAGGCAACGATAATTTTTCACCAAGCGTTTCATATGGCTCATCACCCATAAACCCTGGACCATCCGTTGCAAATTCGAATAAAATTTGCGGAGCCACTCTAGCGTACAACGATTCGAAAAAGTGACGGTTTACATAGCCGGAAGACGGCAATCTGAAGCTCTCTAGGCGCTCGATCCATTCATTCAATACGCCGCGGTCTTCTACACGGAATGCCACGTGGTGAACGGTGCCGAAGCCTTGATGCGCTTGTGGAAGCACAGCATTGTATTCCACAATAACTTGAGCTCCGTTTCCGCCTTCACCAACCTCAAATAGATGGAATGAGCCGTCTTGGTCAATTTCTTTGAACAACAGCACTTTCTCCAGCATCGTTTTGAAGTTCTCGAAATTAGAAATGCGAATGAAGATTGGTCCTAGACCCGTAATCGCGTGCTCTAACGGGATTGGTCCTTTTTCCCAAGGCACTCCTGAAGCTATCCCTTTATTATTTTCATCCGAAATCAATTGATAGTGTTGGTCATCAAAGTCAACAAACGAAAGTGACTTCTTGCCAAACATCTCTTGAATACCGGTATGCTTCACATCTAGACGGTTGAATCGCTCTACCCAGTATTGCAAAGCCGCATCATTCGGAATTCGGAATGAAGTTTTTGAAATTTCATTCGTTCCATGCACGCCCTTCGGAATATGTGGAAAATCGAAAAATGTCATGTCAGTGCCTGCATTGCCTTTATCATCTGCAAAAAACAAGTGATACGTTTGAATATCGTCTTGGTTCACCGTTTTTTTCACTAATCGCATACCTAACACGTTTGTAAAAAAGTCATAGTTGCGCTCTGCACTGCTTGTAATTGCCGTAACGTGATGGATACCTTTTAATTGATTCATTATATATTCCTCCATTCAATTTTAGCTTTCCCGTGGTTCATGAATACAAATCATCTTCTAAAAAAATCTTTAATTTAATTATCTTTAATTTAAGATAAATATAACAGGTTTACTTTTCGATGTCAACAAGCCGGCATCTCACCCTAAACAAAAAAAACAATAAGCCTCGTCCGAATGACTGCGCTCATTGCTTTGTGTTTGTCGATCTATTTATTTAAAGAACACTTTTTCTACATTGTATTTCGCTCTGAATTTATTAATAAGGTATGTTTCGTAGATCTCGCGATCAACCGAATCCTCATTAACATAAACCTCAATTTTAGTAACCTCATTGCGATGATTTTTCATGACGGATACGGAATCCTCAAAATGTTTTTTGATACGGGGTCTTAGCTTCCGTGCCTTGCCGACAAACAGCAGCTCGTCCTTATCGTTGTAAAACATAAAGAAACCGCCATGCTCCCTTGTAATCAGGTGAAAATCAGTAAAGCCATAAATATTGCTCAGCTGTGGATTAACCTGCTTGGTTATGGTTACGTCCGGCGCCGGAATCGTGATGTTGATCATAATGGTTCACTTCCTTCTTAGCGTATAGGTCTATATACTATCATAAAACGACAAATGAAAACCATTAGCAATGCAAATTAGAGGCGAATGAGCCGGTATATAGGGTAGCATTGCGTTTACAGGATCATTTCCTCCATAATGGTGGTAATTAGTGAGCTTCAACAATATGAATCATAATGCCCCTATGACAGTGCAATGACAAGGGCTAAAGAGGAGATTGAATCCAATATGGTGAAGCAGCCCTTAATACTCATCGTCGAGGATGAGCCTCGCATGCGGGAGCTTGTTGCAGATTATTTGGAAGAAGAGGGCTACCACATCATACAAGCAGCAAATGGCTATGAAGCGTTAGAGCATGCTCGCCATACGCCGCCTGATCTCGTTGTGCTTGATATTATGATGCCCGGTATAGATGGTTTTGAAGTATGCAAGCAGCTTCGCAGTCACTCCCAGACTATAATTGTTATGCTAACGGCTAGGTCGGAGGAAGAAGATAAGTTATATGGCTACGAATTGGGTGCAGACGATTATGTAACTAAGCCATTTAGCCCCAAAGTATTGATCGCAAAAATTAAAGCCTTATTAAGCCGATGGCATGTTCATGATGGGGCCGCAGAACTGAAGAAGCATCATGATTTGGAAATTAATGAACAAGCCCATGAAGTTTATCTTTACGGCAAGCTTCTCGAATTGTCGCCAAAAGAATACGAACTGCTGCTGTTCTTCTACCAGCATCCAAATATCGTATTAACAAGAGATACTCTTCTTGATCGCTTATGGGGGATCGATTATTTCGGCGATGCCCGTACAGTCGATACGCAGATTAAACGTCTACGCAAAAAACTAGGAGACAAGGCTGATTACATCCAAACCGTACGCAACAATGGTTATAAATTTCAAAACAAAACATGAGGTATTTATGAAGAGAGAGCGATTGGATTTCAAAATATTTTGGGTGACCTTGGTCGCTTTGATGTTATTTATCATCTTATGGATGGTGCTCCAGACTAAATTTTTCGGAACGTTTTATATCGAGCAGAAGTCGAATGAGCTATCTCAGCAGATGGAAAGCATTTATCATAAGTATGCATCCGGTGTTTACGATCTAAACGTCAAGCCAGAAGAGGTCGTCAGCTTCGAACAACGCTTTTACGGTGTAACAGCCACGTTGTACAAGCAAGGAAATAAAATCGACGTGTATGCTGGGGGCTACAAAGCCATTCCTGCTATACCTGTGACGCCTTCCATCATCCTTAATAATGATTACGATATATCGATTCAACTCGATCCCGAGCCTTACGTCCAGCCTCCGCTGGATGATAAGAACATTAGAAGCCAACCCCTCGTACCTGCAACTTATGTTAATCCCTACAGTAATCGGCTGTCAGACGCCATGAGCATTTGGCTGCAAAATAGCGACCGATTCAGCACACTATCCCAAACAGGACATGTGAGCGTAACGAAAATATCATCCTTTAATGCTGATAACGAAAACATGCTACTTGCCGCAGTGAAGCTGCCGAACACAGTAAACCATAGGGGTGGAGATGCGTATTTGATTGCGCTGGCTACACTCCAGCCTGTCGGCGATGCTGTTCAAGTTATGAGCCGATTTTATATGTATTTTTACGCGCTTGCTGCCATCCCTATTTTACTGTTTGCTTATTTCCTTTCACGCACCATTACATTGCCGTTGATGCAGCTGAACAAAGTAGCAAAGCGTCTGGCCAAGCTCGATTTCACAGCATTCGTACGTATGAACCGGAAGGATGAAATCGGCCAGCTCGCGGGAACGATGAATAGCCTTGCCCTTAATCTGCAGCAAACGATGGCCGAATTGCAGGAAGCGAATATGAAATTACTTGATGATATCGAGAAAGAAAAGCAGCTAGAACGCATGCGCAGGCAATTCGTAGCAAGCGTATCACATGAATTAAAAACACCGGTCAGTCTAATCCAAGGTTATGCAGAAGCGCTCCAAGACAATGTAGCAAACGGACTGAAACGCGATAAATATACGGCCGTGATTATCGAGGAATCGGAGCGGATGGCCCGTCTTGTCGCCGATTTGCTGGATCTATCCCAATTAGAGAGCGGCCGGTTTGCACTGCAATGGTCAACGGTCCCGCTTTATGAAACGGTTCAGTCGGTACTAACGAAAATGGCCCCACTCTTGCATGAGAAATCCATTCGTCCCCAGCTGATTGGACTAGATGCCGAAGAACTATGGGTGCGATCAGATCGGCAGCGGCTGGAGCAAGTGCTGATCAACCTGCTTGGTAACGCTATACGCCATACCCCCGTTCAAGGACGTCTTGAAATACGTATAAAGACCGAAAAGTCATCCGTACGGGTAGCGCTTAAAAATGAGGGCACACCTATTCCCGAAGAGGATCTGCCTTATATTTGGGACACTTTCTATAGAGCCGACCATTCAGGCAGCCGTGAGCTTGGAGGAACCGGCATCGGCTTGTCAATCGTAAAAGCGATTTTACAACGACATGAAAGTGAGTACGGCGTGTTTAATAAAGAGGATGGTGTAACGTTTTATTTGACCCTTCCTCTTCTAGATCATAATTAAATCAGGTCAATTAGCTGTAAATATAAAAAAACAGTCTAAACCCCTATCATTCAGGAGTATAGGCTGTTTTCGTTTGCAACACGATATTGCCTTTTAACATCACTAAGTATTACTTTGTAATCCTTTATTTCCGAAGAGCATCCGCCGGCTCAGCAGCAATTAGTTTCTGACTAACAATCGTACTCATTAAAAGAATAATGATAAATGTTGAAATGACAGTAATCGCAATTTGCAGGGCTTGTATGATCATTCCGCCCCCTAGCAAAAGACTATATACATAACTGATGACGAAGAACATTCCGAGACTGAGAATCGTTGATGTACTAGCTAAAAGGATGTTTTCAGCTGCTAATATCCCCCTGATCCATCCCTTGTTGTAGCCGAGAGCTGCTAAAATTCCGATCTCACGGTATCTAGCGTTTGTTTGTTTAGCAAGCAGTACAATGCTAATAAAAAGTGCGATGGATAAAATAAGAATGGACACAGCAAGAAAAAGCTTCTTTACGCTGTTAAAGGTTTTCTCCAGAGCAGCGACTTGCTCCACAGCCGTTTTGGTCGTTATGTTTTGTTTTTCCAAACCCTCTGTTACCGGCACAATATCCGAAAAGCTTGTCACATCATAAGAAACTGAGAATGGCTTCTCTCCTCTCTCATGCTCATAAAGTGATTGCTCCACATCGGAGCTGATGAAAAAATCATCATAACCTGCGTTATAGATACCGCTGATTGTGAGAGGGAAACTGTGTCCGTTATATTTTAGCGTTATTTTTTGGCCAATGAGCTCACGAATATTATCGGTAAGTTTTCTCCCTACACTTGGCGTAATTGAAATCTCGTTCTCCCCATATCTCGGCATTATGCCATATGACATATTTTCAGTGGCTCTTGGCATGGGTATTTTCTCTTTAAAGCTAACGATCCCTACACTTAGGGTAAGTTCTACGTCCTTGAGTACGTATTGATAATAGACATTTTCAATTCTATAATCCTGGCTTAGTAGTTTGAATGGATCTTGTTTCTCATTTAACGCGATGTATCCATTATTGAACGCGGTGTTTTTGTCTTTAAAATCACTAATAGACTGACTCATGATGTTGCTGGATGAGAGTGAGACAACAAACAGCGCAATTCCTATTGCAATGACCAAGCTAACTGCCATATAACGAAATAGTCGCACTCTAAAATTTTTAAAAGCACGTTTCCAAATGGAAACCTGGGCACGGTTACTCGTATGCTTTGCTTTGATTTGCTTTTGGACTATCGTTTGTTCTGCTGATATTGCTTGTGATGTAATAACCTGTATTTTCCCATTTTCAATAGACAAAACTTCATCAGCCCACGAACATATCTTTTTATCATGGGTAATGACAACAACCAACCGATCTCTTGCCACTTCCTTTAAGATATCCATGATTTGATTAGCTAACTCACGATCTAGTGCTCCAGTAGGCTCATCTGCGAATAATATTTGAGGATCATTTATAAGCGCTCTCGCAATCGCAACGCGTTGCTTCTGCCCCCCTGATAGATTTTCAACTTTTTCTTCTGCCTTCGTTTCGATATCTAACTCTTTGATTAATGCAAATACCTTATCACGGTTTTCTTGCGCTGATTTCCCATTCAACTCAGCTGCGAGTAAAATATTTTCCATAACAGTATAACCGCTTATTAAATTGTAACTTTGAAAAATAAACCCGATATGGTTTTGTCGGAATTGGCAAAGCTCTACTGATGTCATTTCTGTAATTTTCTCATCGCATACCGTAATATTTCCTTTGTAATTCATATCAAACCCTGCGAGCAGGTTCAATAATGTACTTTTCCCACTGCCTGATGCGCCAAGAATACAGGTAATCCCAGTATCTCGAAACGTATATCCTATACGGTTTAAAATAGTTTGGTCACCATATTTTTTTGTTACCTCTTCTAAAATAATCATGCTCTGTCACCTGACTTCAACGATTTGAATGTATTGACAGTCCCAATCACCATCGTTGTTATTAAGCCGCAAAACAAAGCAATGAGGATAATCAGACCCGCTTCTATAGCATATGATTTTGCTTCCAAAACACCCGGCGAGCCAGTAATTGAATTCATAGCCATGTTGATGAGTGGAGAGGCCAACACAAATAATACAAATGCCGCTAAGCTAACAAACAAATATTCCACGAACGTCATTTTTGTTAAATCGCTATTCCTATAGCCGTTAATTTTGAAAATCGCATATTCTCTTTTACGCATAGCTGCTGTCATGAACGAAATGGCAAACGAAACGATTAGAGACAGAATGCTAATGACAATGACAGCTGAGCCTGATTGTTCTTTCGCCTGAGCATTTAATCGAACCATATCTTCGACCAGTTCAAATCTGCCATTCGGCACAATTCCCATCGCCAGCAGCTCGTCTTTCAATGAAATCATGTCCTCGGCGCTATTTGCTCTCATCGAGAAATTAGACGTCTTGGATTTCATGTTCGCCTGTTCGCGCATTTCCATAACCGATGATTTACTGAAAAAGAATGAGTCGTTTACTGGATACTCCTTAATCTCACCGTTCATCTCTACCACAGCTGTTGTATCCGCTACACCAACAATTTTGACAGTCGTACCAACTGGCTTTTCAACTGGCTCTCTGGAATCCCAATTAAATAACGTCCCGCGGAGGTCAATCGTTTTGCCGATGAGATCATTATTGGAAACGCCTAAAACATCTGCCAAGCTGTTTGAGACAACCACTTCATTATGATCACCCGAAGGCATTTTACCAGCTATTAACTTTTTGAATACAGGGACATTGTTTGAGCCCTCAATCTTGTGCTCCTTGCCATCTAAAACTACCGTAATATTATTCACTGCCTGAGCAAATACCACGTGCTTCACACGTTCATCATTTAAGTATTTTTCATAAAGACCTGCAATATCTTGATCCACATCGACATTCGGCTTTTGCTCTTGATCAGATTCGCTTGAACTGCCTGCGCTTATAAATTTAGATGCAATATCAATATCAAAAAGGCCCTCGCCAATCGCAGCGTACAATGCATCAAAGCTGTTTTGACTCGTGTTCTGTATACGGCCTGATGTATTCATGAATAGGAAGCTTGTCGATACCAATATGGCAACAACCAACACCGCGTATCTGCTTATTTTACTTTTTATATTGGTCATTGAGATTGACATGGTCCGCTTCATAGATAATGCAGGTTTTGCTGTCATCGGAGATGGTTTTGGCTTAGCTTGTTCGACTTTGGTTTCCGACACGAGCTCACCTTTATCAAACTCAAAAACACTGCTGTTATCGTCAAGCATCGAGCTATCATGCGTGACGATAATGACTGTACGCGTTTTGGCGATTTGCTTCAATATATTAATAATTACGCTGGCTGATTTCGGATCAAGCGCGGCTGTGGGCTCATCCGCAATAAGGACCTCGGGATTTTTCATAAGCTCTCTTGCTATAGCCACCCGCTGCTTTTGACCGCCAGATAGATTTCTGACCTTCTGCTTTCCGAGCTCATTAATTTTAAGCTGCTTCATGAGCTGAGTTATTCGTTCACCTGATATGGTATCGTTTAAATAGAGAGGCATTTTTATGTTATCCAATACCGATAAATCGTCGATCAAATTAAATTCCTGCCATACGATCCCGATTTTTTTATTGTGATACTCACTCTTATCCTTTTGGCTGAGCGTTTTTAGATTTTGCTTTTTGTAATAAGCCTCCCCTTTAAAATCCTGGTCCAAGCCAGCTAATATTTTGAGGAGGGTTGTTTTCCCGCTTCCTGATGCACCTACGATAAAGTTAAGCCCACCCTTGATTTCAAGAGATATATTTTTAAGTGCATATTCCTGGCCGAATAATCTGGATACATTATGAATTTCATACATGTTTATTTCTCCTATCTTTCCTTTATTATTGATGGCAGTTTCTATACTATAAGGGGTCAATGTGTCATTCAGGTGGCGGTGCGGCAATAAATAGGATGAGATATGCAACCCAATACAAATTTTGTTTGATGCATAGAAACAATAAAAAGAGCGTCAGCAAATAATCTATGTTTCACCATAGGTTATCCGCTGACGCTCAACTGTTTATAACGACTTATTTATTATCGATTACATAAATGAATTGCACGAGGTTATCGTTCACTTTGTAAGCCATAATCAGCATATAGTATCCCATGTCCTCATCCGTGCAGGGTCTACAGTGATAAATATAGTCAATAGCCCAATCGCATACTACTTTCTTTACGTATAGTTATTAGGTGAATACCTATATTAAGGAGGCAACACCTATGTTCTATTCGATTCCTTGGATATCAGATCCACGGCATCAACCCTCTTTCTTTGCAAGAAATGCTGCTTATCCAGGTACTTATCCTTATAACCCATACACATGGCAGACGAATTTTATCCCCTATAGGCAAACGCCTAAACCATTTTTTAGAACGAAATGGGGTAACGTACAAAGTAATACATGTATAAGTAAAGCCGAAGTAGAATTAAACCAAACTTTCCGAACGCTCTGGGAGCAACACGTCGCTTGGACGAGGATGCTCATTATTAGTATTGCGGAAGGCTTGCCTGATGAAGCGTTAGTTACCGAGCGTCTCCTCCGTAATCCCACAGACATGGCCTCCGTTTTTAAATATTATTACGGAGATACGGTAGCTTCTCAGTTTGACCGTTTAATGAGAGAACATCTTGTTTTGGCTGCACAGCTCGTTAAAGCTGCGAAGGCTGGCAATAATCAAGCAGCTGCGGAAGCAGAAAAGAAATGGTATGCCAATGCAGATGAAATCGCTGGCTTTATGAACAGTATCAACCCCAATTGGCCGAAGTCAGCCTTGGAGAACATGCTGCATGAGCATCTTCGCATGACCAAAAATGAAGCCGTATTTCGATTATCCAAAAATTATGAATCTGACATCGAAGCCTTTGATCAAATTGAGAAACAAGCACTGGATATGGCGGATGCATTTACAGCTGGCATCGTCACGCAATTCCCCCATGCATTTCAATAACTAACAGAATGTGAATATAAGCCAGCTTCTTTGTTGTTAAAAATGAGAGAGCACCCGCTTGGGTGCCTTTTCACTTTAAACCAATAATATAACGTTAGGGGTATGATCAGGTTAGTTGAGGCCTTGGCCTCATAAGGAGTCCGTTCTTCCACCACAGATAACGAACTTCACATTTTTATTTTAAAAGTACACGCGGACGCAGCATCCGCTCCACAATACGAAGCATTTGTTTGCTTGTTAAAAAACGAGATGCTTGAGCTGTTATGAAGTTTTTGATCCCAGCAACAGCATAAGGCCGACCAGCCTCTAATGAGCGAAGCGCCACTTGTACAACATGTTCTGGCGTATCGCGCTTTCCGACAGATGCCTCTTCTGCTCCTACAACGCTGAAGAATGGGGTTTCCGTTGAACCTGGACATAAAGCAAGAAATTGGACACCGCGTTTGCGGTTTTCTTCCCAAAGTGCCTGTGTAAACGACAGTACAAAAGATTTGGTCGCTCCATACACCGCCATATACGGATCCGGTTGAAATGCTGCAGTAGAAGCTACATTAATGACGATACCGCTCCGTTTTTTAAGCATATCCGGTAAAAACAAATGAGTAAGATCCACAACTGCAACTACGTTGAGCATCACTTCTTCATGTACTCGGCCACTAGGCAACTGATCAAACCATCCATGGCTAGCAAATCCCGCATTATTAATTAATATATCTATGCTAAGTCCACGTTTTAGGCATTCTTGATATAGCTTCGCGGGCGAGCCTTCTTTGGATAGGTCTGAGACGATAACCTCCGTTTGAATGCCATGTTTCTTGCTTAGTTTCTCAGCTAATGCAACGAGCTTAGATTCCGAGCGTGCGGTTAAGATCAAATGGCTTCCTTTAGCAGCCAATTCATGAGCAAACGCTTCTCCTATACCCGAAGAAGCACCTGTAACCAGTGCCCACTTGTTTTGTACTTGTATCATTGTCTCAACCCTCTCAGATATTAAGTTTTCATATAGAAACATTGTTTCCTAATGAAACCATTGTATTTAATTACCCGCTTAATGTCAACTTACTGATCAAAAGTCATGATTGTTGTTAACGCGACACCCATTTTAGTTGGTGTTATGTAATTAAAAATAGTAAAATGAATGTCAGGAAACATCGTATCTCGAAAAAATTAAAGGTCTGAGGGTGAAGTTAGATGAACAATCCTTCCGATATGCCTTTCACAGATAACCGTACTGTTAAAACCTATCAGGAAACGAGACTACAGCATACCGAGAATTTAAGACAAAACGTTGTAGAGGCAGCTGCAAGTATTTTGCAGGAACATGGCCCAGAGGCGGTTACGGTTCGGCGAGTTGCTGAGAAAATGGAATGTTCCACTAAAATCATTTACAACTTATTTAATAACAAAGAAGGTTTAGCTAAGCAATTATTTTTGGAAGGCTGCAAGCTGTTAGCCAAGTCCTTTGACTCGGTGCCAAAACAAGCAGACCTAGAGAAATATCTTCGTGACTTGAGTGAAGCTTATTGGAGTTTTGGACAATCCTATACAAGCTACTATATGTTGATGTTTGGCGGAGCTTTTAGCGAATTCAAACCGGAAGAGGAAAGTTTAAAAGCGACGATAACTGCTTTGCAACAAGTTATAAACACGATCGCTGAGGCAATAGAGCTAGAACTGATAGCCGAAAAAGACCCGATACTTGTTGTTCATGTGGTTTGGGCTTCATTACACGGAGTCATCCACCTTTACTTAGGTGGTCATATTCAAAGTGAAGCGATGGCGAAAACATTATATGACAGGACGGTGTCCAATTTAATTCAGACATTCTTTCGGCACGCTAGTTGATTAAAATAATACCTTTCTCTATTTAAGGCTAGACAAAAAGTAAGGGCACCCACGCTTGGGTGCCCTTACTTTTTTTATTTATCTCGCAGTAGCCCCGCCATCGAGAATGAATTCTGCCCCCGTTGAGAAAGATGATTCATCGGATGCTAGAAAAACGACCTGCAACGGAGGAGACATTGATGACCGACCCGCCGCCTTTCTTCGCCATAAGCGGCATCACATGCTTCATCCCAAGAAATACGCTGGTGACATTGATGCTCATCATGCGATTAAACTCGTCCATTTAATGAAATACGAATTAGACGGCTGTGTAGCCGCCATCAACAAGCAGGCTGGCACCTGTTATAAATGAAGCATCATCGCTGGCAAGGAACAAAACGGCTTTACCGACTTCTTCAGGTTTGCCAAGGCGTTTCATCGGATGCAAATCGATAAGATGCTGCGTAATCGCTTCATTCCGTCCTGCGATAAGCGGTGTATCAATGTATCCTGGGCATATTGCATTGACTCGAATGCCTTTAGTTGCATAGTCCGCACTCAGCGACTGTGTCAAAAGCTTAACGCCGCCTTTCGCAGAAGCATACGCAGTAACATTTGCTTTGCCAACGTGGCTATGGATGGAGCCGCAATTTACGATGGAACCGCCTGTGCCTTGTGCAAGCATTTGCTTGATTGCATATTTATCACAGAGAAATACGCCTGTTAGATTGATATCAATGGTTCTATTCCAGGCATCTAAGCTTAATAGATCAGCAGGCCCGTCCTTAGCTATACCTGCGTTTGCAAACAGAACATCCAGCTTGCCATATTTGTTCACCGTCTGGGATACCATATGAATGACGTCGTCCTCGTTGGACACGTCCGTTTTTACAAACAAGGTATCAAAGCCTTCTGTATTCAACTGATCGGAAACGCCCTGCCCATGATCAGAAAAATCCGCAATGACCACTTTCGCCCCTTCTTCGGCAAATAAGCGGACGGTTACTTCGCCAATACCGCTTGCACCGCCTGTAACAATAACAACTTTATCTTGGAATCTCATGTTATCAACACTCCTTCTTATGATTCGAGCCCATAACGGTCTCGATTACGTTGTCCACAATCCGCCAATCTCACTCTTACTTTATAAGTACAAGTTTCTGTACCTTGATTTCATCTTATCATTGATATAAGTTAAGATAAATTTAAACAAATTGAATAATACTTAAGAAAAACTAAAACAAAGGAGATAGGTCATTCATGAATATCGAAAAGCTGGAGTATCTTGTTGAAGTTGTAAAAACGGGGTCAATCTCGGCTGCCGCTCAAAATCTTCATGTCACCGTATCGGCTATTAGCCAAGCGATTTCAAGTCTAGAATCGGAATGGGGGGTTGTTATCCTCAAGCGATCTCGGTCAGGAGCAGTACCAACAGCCGAAGGAATTGTCATTATAAAGAAGGTGTATGAAGTTCTTAACAAGTACAAAGAGCTAGTCGAGACCACGCAGGGCTATTCTAATTCTGTACAAGGCCATTTGCGATTCGCCACCATTCCCGGCCATGCTTTTCTGATTGAGAATGCCGTCATGGATTTTAAAAAGGATTATCCGCAAATACGAATGGAGATTTTCGAGAAGGGCTCTCAGGAAATTATCGACGACATTCTGCATAATCGAGCCGACTTGGGTTTTATTATTTTGTTTGAGAATCGCCTTGTTGAAAATATCGGACTGTCCATTGAACGCTTGATGAGTGTAAAGATGGTTGCTGCAGTAAGCACACAGTCTCCATTGGCGCTTAACAAAACGATTACGCCAGAGGAAATTATGCAGCAAACGATCGTCTTGTATAATGATGATTATGTGAAATGGTTTATGGATGACTTTCAAGCCAAATATGGCGCGGTGGATATTTTGTTTACGACAAACAACCCGAATTCGATTGGCAGGGCACTCCTAAATCATCATGCCGTAACCATCGGCCTTGATTACTCTTTTGTGAGTGATTTGTCCATTATTCGGGATCAATCGGTCATTTTGGAGCTTGATTTAACAGGCCAAGGCGCTGTTTATTTAGGTCTTATTCAGCCTGAAGGACATCACTCTACCCCGATCTCAAAGAGCTTTATTACCCGGCTTAAACATGATCTAGCGGATGTAAAAGCTAATTTTGAGTCGTAAACAACTCTCGCAAATAAGGGCTCATGAACAAATCATGAGGGTCCATTTGCTTTCTTATTTCGGCAAATTCCTGCCACATCGGATAACGCTTAATTAAATTGGCAGCCTTGAGCGTATGCATTTTACCCCAGTGGGGTCTGCCTTCATAACGAAGAAAGATTTGCTCCATCACTTCAAAATAACGTTTGTACGGCATGCCTTTATACATATGGACTGCTATATAAGCAGAATCGCGGCCATACGCGGGACTAAGCCAGATTTCATCAGCCGCCACATACCGGCACTCAATAGGGAAATGAACATGGAATCGCTCACGTTCCATTGCCTCTCGCATTTCACGTATGACCGACGTCATGGCTTCTTTCGGCAAGCTGTATTCCATTTCATAAAAACGGACGGTTCTTTCTGTCGCAAATATGCGGTGGCTATAATTCGCTTTCGTCGCAACGGGTACACTTGATGCACTTAACCTGCTTATGGCAGCACTTGCTGTGGGGATCATCTTACAAAGCCCTGATAGTAAGCCAAACAATGTGTTTTCAATTAGCTTTTCGTTTACATATTCAATCCATTTGTTCGTAGGTATGGGCGCATCCGTCTCATTCATCAGTTTGACCTGACAAGTCTCCGCATATGGAAACCAAAAAAACTCAAAATGCCGGTTATCCTCTACAAGATTCGGCAATTGCGTCAAGCAGTCCGTCAAAGCCATACGTTTGCTCTCATAGGAAAGTACATAAGAGCTCCTTAAACGGAGCTTTACCTGAACAATAATGCCTAATGTGCCTAATGAAACCTGTAATGCTCGAAATACAGCCGGATGTGACTGCAGCGTATATTCCAGCACTTCTCCTAAGCCGTTTACGACCGTTATGCCAATCACCTGTGTAGCTATACTTCCTAAGCGCAGCCCTGATCCGTGAGTTCCTGTACTAATCGCACCTGCAATCGACTGAACATCTATATCGCCTAGATTTTCCTGCGCTAGTCCTTCTTCATGCAACAGCTCGCCTAACCGCTTCAGCTTCGTTCCTGCCCAGACGACAGCCGTCTGCTCGTCAGCATCTACACTCACCACTCCTTGCAGCTCGTCAAGCGATACAAGCACCTGATCAGAAGCCGCAACCGCCGTAAAAGAGTGCGCTGACCCTACAACGCGCAAATAGTTGCCTTTCTTCAAACACTCATGACGAACGATTGCCACTACTTCATCTATCGTCTTCGGATGCCGAATAAGCTCAGGAGCGGCAGTGACTGACCCCGACCAATTTGTCCAGCTTTTCCGATTCGCTTTCATAGGAAGCATTCCCCTTCTCCGCGGTAGGTTAAGTACTCATCAACAATGCCTTCCCCAGTTATCGCATACAGCTTCGGAAACCGTTCACATAATTCCCCAGCCTTCGCATGCCGGAAAAAGATTGGATCTCCCAGCTCGAGAGCCAAACCGCTCGGACAACGAAGCGGCGTCTGCACCTCACCCGCGCCTTCTAACGAAATCAACGATAGGCCTTCAGGCAAATGCGGCTGCGGCGCTTTTTCCGCGCTAACAGCACCTGAAGCGGTGTAACCCCCGCCCAAGCAGGTTACCATATCTAATCTAGGCTTCCGCACGACTTCCACCGCATATCCAGCAGCAGGCAAATACTGAAAACCAGCATAATGATCGAACAGCGTAGGACAATAAAAACCGGAGCCCACGGTAATTTCCGTTACTCCCCGCTCCAATTTGGAGCTGCCTATACTCCCAGTGCCTCCAGCGTTTACAAAGCGCAGTTCCCCGCCTAACGCGTGAATACCTTGCAGCACTTCCTCACGCCTTTCAGCTACTTCTCGAATTGAACGCCGCTTCAGATGGCGGATAAATGAATTTTTTAACCACTGTCCCGAGACTTGATCCCCTACCCCAGCAATTTGCGCCTCGTAGCCCATTACACCGTCCAGCCTTACCCATTTGGATTGCATAATCCGTTCGACAATCGGTTTAGCCAGTGCCCATGTGGTTACCGGTGATCTCCATATGCCAAAATGCAGTCCTGGATAGTTTGCAGACATATCAATATCCAGACAAAGCGCTGCCTGTACGCCAGTGGCTGCTGCAAGCCGCTCGATATGCTCCACATGCTGAATGGAATCAACCATAAATACAACCGTTCGGCCACTAGCTGCAGCTTCTAACAGAATTGAAATTTCGCGCGGCTCCCAAGCGGGATAACCAAGCAGCAAATCATCAAAGCCATGCCTCAGCAGAAAAGCCGCCTCTCTTGCCGTATAACACATGATACCTTGATACACTTTGTCTGAATGAAGAATACGTCGAAGAACCTCCACAGACCTTATTGATTTACTTGCGACACGAATTTTCTTGTCACCCGCCGCAGCCGCTATGGCTCTGCTATTCGCATCCAATAAATCAAGATTTACATAAGCAAAAGGCTTCGCTGTCTGCGCAAAAATCCTTTTATATTGCTCATAGTGAGGGAGCTCGATAGGCCATTCTCCATTCTGTTTATGCATGTTTATTTTCACATTATATTCCTCGTTTCTGATTGAAATCCTTTTTATTTGCTGGCGCTCAGCTTGCCGGGAATGTGAGCAGCCTTGCGTTTGCCGCAAATCCGATTACAAAAAAAAGAGCTGTCCTTCTCCCGCCAGCGGCGTTTGAAAGACAGCTCTTTTTGTATATTCGAAAATGACTTACGCTTTGTTGGATGAACCAAACTCACGCATTTTGCCCATAACGGTTTGTTTGATTCCTTCGCGACCTGGAGCAAGGAATTTACGTGGATCGAAAGCTTCGGAATCTGCGCTCAACACTTCACGAACGATTTTTGTGAATGTGATTTGGTTTTCTGTATTTACGTTGATTTTCGCTGTTCCTAGCGAAATGGATCTTTTGATGTGCTCAGTTGGGATACCTGTGCCGCCATGCAATACTAGTGGCAATTTGATTGTTTGGCAAATTTCTTCCATTTCTTTGAAGCCTAGGTTTGGTTCACCTTTGTAAGGACCGTGAACAGAACCAAGTGCAGGAGCAAGGCAGTCAATACCAGTACGTTGTACTAGCTCGAAGCACTCCTTAGGATCTGCATAAATAACGCCTTCAGCTATTACATCGTCTTCTTGTCCGCCAACTGTACCTAGCTCAGCTTCAACAGAAACGCCGCGCTCGTGCGCGTATGCAACAACCTCTTGAGTCGTTTTTACGTTTTCTTCAAATGGTGAGTGTGAAGCATCGATCATAACGGATGTAAATCCAGCATCGATCGCAGCTTTACATTTTTCAAAGCTAGAACCGTGATCCAAGTGGATCGCAACAGGAACTGTAATTTTCATTTCTTCAATTAGTGATTTCACGATTGCAGTTACAACTGTGAAACCTCCCATGTAACGAGCTGCGCCTTCAGAAACGCCAAGGATAACCGGGGATTGCTCTTCTTGAGCAGCGCCTAGAATGGCTTGTGTCCACTCCAAGTTGTTGATGTTGTATTGACCAACTGCATAGCCTTCTTTTAACGCTTTGTTCAACATTTCTTTCATTGATACCAATGCCATATTAAAATCCTCCTTAGAGTTTAACTAACTATTTTTAATCATGTAAATGCCTGATTATATTGTGACAATTATCACTAATGCATAGTCAGGACCATTAACATTCTGAATACCCGATACTTCTTTATCAATCACCCAACTATTGTACATCTTTATCCTTTAATAAATCAACTTATTTTGCCCCTAAATAACGAACACTTCCCAGCTGCAATCGCTTACACATAGGTTTTTCATCATTTTTTTCTCGAAAATAATAAACTGAAGCAATAAAGTAATTTTATTCATGATTTACAAGTGCTGATCAACATATCAAGGGATGTTTAGAGTTTGTACAGAGCAGGATGGTATAATTAGGAATGTGCGAATTAGCATATTTTTACAAATTGATGACCACAACCAGGAGGAAAAATCATGCATGTTGATCATCTACACAAAGATTCATTTTTTAGAAGGATTTTATTAGTTGTTACTTCCTTTATTTTGGTACTCTCAGCGGCGCCGATAACGCCTGTGCTGGCGAGCTCCGAGCCGGACTCGCTGCCAATCTATGTCGGCTGGCAAAATTTTAATCATACCGGTCCTACTGCAGTTGTATCTAATGATGCGACCAGAGTGCTGAGCTTCCCGGCTATTCCGGGCCGAAATAACACCGCCACAACAGCGAACGGACGATTAAGAGTAGTGCCGGTTACGAATGATTCAAGCGGCATCGTCGTTCGTACAAATAAAATTAAGCTTGACGGCGGCTTTAGCACTTATTTTGTCATGCATTTGAATGGAAGCACTTCGTTAAATAATTTAAACTTTCCGGGACCCGCTGATGGTCTAACCTTTATTATTCAGGATAATCCGACTCCTGTTCTAGGCGGGGTAGGCGAAGGCGTAGGCTATGCCGGTATTCCAAACTCCGTAGGTGTAGAGTTCGATACGTGGAAAAACCTCGGACCTCATAAGGGAATTCAATACAATGATCCCAACACCCCTTTTAATCGCTTAAATCAATATCATCCGATAACGAATCCAACCGGCCCTACTGCCGATCATGTCGCTATTGTAATGAATGGCAACAACCATCATCAACAGGGCAGTGGCGACGTTATTGATAATTTGCAAGGAGCCAACTTCCGTTTGTACGATTACGCCGCAAGCGATGCTTACGTTCATGTTTGGGTTGATTATGATGATAATGGACTTCTTACTACAACTTATGGTCTAAGTGATGATCGAACGAATGCGGATAACAGATCACTGACTCGTAATGTCGGCACATCCCTTATGAACAAAGAGGTATATGTAGGCTTTGGCGCGAGTACAGGGGGAGCCAACTCCCATCATGATATTCTGGCATGGTATTTCAAAAACTCCTACGTTGACGGAGGACTAAAACCCAACGGAAATTACAAGCAAGGACCAAGTGCAGTTACAATCAATAAAGTATTCTCCACAGGTGTTGGAACACAGACGGGTATTGATATCAAGGTCAACGGCATTAGCAAAAGTGATAACTTACCTAATGAAAAGGTTGATATTTATGTTAACAATCAATTAGTAGATGGCGAGTATAGTACAAATAGTGAGGGCGTGCTTGTTTATACCTTTGATGATTCGAGTCATCTGCAGGCCGGTAATAACAATATTACTGTAATCACCAGTAACGGAGGCACTTCTGCGAGCAGCTCAGCGATTATGACTGAGGCGCCTGTGGCAAATGACATTGTGTTGTCCTATACGGCTAATGGCATTGTGACGATTGATGGCGTTCCGAATGGAGTAGCCGTAACCCTATACGACGACAATCATGAAGTCATTGCAACTTCGTCAATTGCAACGAACGGAACGGTTCGCTTGACATTGACCGACGATGGCAAGGATATACTAGCTGGCGCCAGCCAAATTGATATTTCATATGCAAAAAATGGTGAAGTAGCCAGCAACGTAACAGCAGTATCTCCTATTTTACGGAGCAGTGCGCCTGAAAAAGAGAAAATCACTACGAATGTACCCAAAAACACAGTAACCGTTAAAGACGTCCCACCGGGCTCGACTGTTAAAGTGTATGGTGACGATGACGAGCTCATCGGTACAGCAACTAACAACGGCAATGAAGAAACAGAAGTGGTAGTCACTATTGATCCGCCAACTAAGCTTCAAGAAGGTGACATCATTAAGGTTACAATTACAGAAGAAGACGGCAAGCCAGAAAGCGAACGAGTAACAAGCATAGCGAAGCTGGAGAGCGACCCGTTGGACGAGAAAAAAATCACAACAAACGCAACGAACAATACGGTAACGATTAAAGACGTACCGCCAGGTACAACCATCAACGTATATGACAAGAACGGCGAGGTTATTGGAACAGCTACTAACACTGGCACGGAAGCAGATATCGTAGTTGAAATTAAAGAACCGCATACGCTTGTGGCAGGAGACAACATTAAAGTTACAGTTACTGAGACAGGTAAGCTCGAAAGTGAGCCAGTGTCTAGCGAAGCGAAGCTTGACAGCGTGCTTGACACAAATAACGTTAAAACGAACGCAACAAATAATACCGTAACCGTCAAGGATGTACCGCCGGGTGCAACCATTCTAGTATACGACGAGAACGGTGATGTTATCGGTAAGGCTACAAATACAGGCACATCAAAAACAGCCGTTGTCGTTACTATTGAACCTACAACCGCGCTTGCTGAAGGCGATATTGTAAAAGTTACGATCACAGAAGACGGTCATCTGGAAAGTAAACCGATATCGAGCGAAGCAAAAACGGAAAGCGCGCCGCTTGAGAGTAACAATGTGGAAACAAACGCAACGAAAAACGCAGTAACCGTTAAAGATGTACCACCAGGTGCAACTATCAACGTATATGACAAGAACGGCGATGTTATTGGTACAGTTACAAACACGGATACGTCCATAGCTACCGTTGTAGTTAACATTGAAGCCCCGCATGTACTTGGTGAGGGAGACTTGGTTAAGGTTGCAATTGCAGAAGTTGGAAAGCTGGAAAGCCCATCCACTTCTAGCACAGCAAAAATAGATAGTGGCTCACCGGAAAGTTCAAAGGTTAAAGCAAGTGTATCGAATGGCAGCGTTAAGGTAGTAGAGGTGCCTGCTGGGGCGACCATTATTGTATACGACGAGAATGGTACAGAGTTGAAACGTGCGGTAAATGCCGGAGAAGAGACGGGAACCGTTGTCATCGGAGGACTTGACCTTGAGCCTGGAACCAAAATTCAAGTGACATTAACGGAAAAAGACAGATATGAAAGCAAGCCCTTGCTTATAACGGTCGAATTCACGACAGACGAAGCCATTGATGATGCACTGAGGGCCCTGCAAATCGGTTACCAAGCAAACGATACATGGGAGAGTGTTACGCTTCCTGTACTCATTGTAACAACAGGGGCAAATGAAACGATGATCGATTGGACTTCCAACAAGCCAAGTTCAATTGAAATTTCATTGCCTGAGAATGGATCAATCAAGACACTTGTTCATCGTCATGCAAAGGATGAGAGTGTTATACTCACCGCTTCCGTTTCTAAAAATGGTGTAAAGAAAACCCGCACATTCCTGTTAATTGTCAAAGCCGAGAACCTAACAAAGACAACAATCGAGAATTATCGACAAGTCCCTGTTGTTGGCGGCTCAGACAACGAGGTGAGTGAGCCGGTTGGCATTAATCGTGTTATGTTATCAAATGGAGTAAAAATTGACAAAGCCATTTTTGATCCGGCAGCAGCAGCAAGGTTTATTAATGATCTTAGAACAAAAAACGGAGTATCAACTGTATTTGTTGATGAGGTTGCAGGAGACGAACCAGGTGAGATTGCTGTCGAAATTCCTGGACAATCTATAAGACTGTTAAACACCAACCAAAATACGTTGGATATACGTACAGAATATGCAACTATATCCATCGCTGCAAATGTTATTGACCGCATGGCAGATCGTTATCTTGACTTGTTTTTCCGCTTAATTCCTGTAAAAGATGCTGGTCATCAAGCGGAATTAAATACCAGCATTGTGAATGAGACAGTTGTCAGAGCAGCAGCTGGAAGCCGAAATGTTGCAGTGATCGGCTCCTCCTTGGAAATTGAAACAAACTATCGCGATTACACAACAACACTGTTCTTACCATTTGCAAAAAACGGAATCACCGTACCTGCAAGCAACTACGACAGCTTTTTAGATTCGCTGCGAATCTTTGTAGAGCATAGCGATGGAGAAAAAGTGGTAATGAAACCTGCCGTTGTGTACAGCGGTGATACTCCAATTGGGCTAGAGATTGAAATTGACAAGTTTAGCATTTTCTCCGTTATTCAGTTAACAGAACGGTCGACAGGTGAAAGCACCGTCATACCCGCTCAGCCTGTGACGGAGCAAGTGAAGAAGACCACCATCGATCCAAAAGCGGGAACCATTGTTCTTGATCTAGTTGATGGCAGCGGTAAGGTGGACACATCAGGCTTTATAGTAAAAATTAGTGGCAAGGCAGTGGAAATAAAAGACGTTAGAATGGATGGCAATCAAGTTATTATTCAGCTGAAGAATCCTATTCCCGTTGGTTATGAAGCAACCGTATCTTATAAGCCGGGCAGCGGCTTCACAGGCACTTTGAAGTCTTTCACTGACCTGAACATTGCAAACCCTGGCCATCATAATGCTTATATTAAAGGCTTCCCTGATGGCACATTCCGCCCGAATAACACGATCACGAGAGCGGAGATGTCGGCTTTACTAGCACGCAACAAAAATTTACCTAATGTTTATGAATACCAAAAGCTCTACCCAGATGTTGCAAAAGGCTTCTGGGCCGCAGCTAACATCGAGCAGCTACAAGATATTGGATTAATGATTGGCGATAAGCAGGGCAACTTCCGGCCAAATGACCGCATAACGAGAGCCGAAATGGCAATGATTGCGGCCAAATGGTTAAATGCTGATCTTAACGGACCATTCACGAACACATTTGAGGACGTATCTGATCAGCACTGGGCTGCAGCAGCTATTGCCGCTGTAAACAAAGCGGGGGTTATGATCGGTTTTGAAGATGGCTCGTTCGGTCTGAAGGAATATGTAACACGTGCGCAAGCAGTTACCATTATGAACCGTTTGCTAGGAAGAGGACCGCTTACAGGCGTGACAACACCATCTTGGCCGGATGCGACTTCTGCTCACTGGGCATTCGAGCATATTGAAGAAGCTTCAAAAGATCACTATTATACGTATCTTTCGGATGGTAAAGAGCTATTATTTAAGCAATAGCACCATCCTGTCGCTATTGAAGTGGATTCAAGCTCGACAATTCATTCATACTCAAAAGCCAAGAAAATGCTGGGTTATAACTAGCATATTTCTTGGCTTTTCTCTTACTGCACAATCAACATGAAGGACTGTAAAGCCGTGTCAAAGTCAAGATAAGCGTCATCCGTTGTTGGATTGCGTTCTGGTAATCAGATTACGAACTTCATCTGAATACATGCGAATCAAAAAAAATAAATGCCTGATTTTCGGCTACGTTATATTTCTGAAGGCTCTATAATAAGAGCATAATCTAAGATTAGGGCGTGCAAACATGGTACCTGCAGAGCGTAACGAAGAATACTACAGGGCGTTATTAGAGAAAAGAACGGAATATGAAGGCGTATTTTATGTAGGCGTCAAAACGACTGGCGTGTTCTGTCGTCCAACCTGCCCAGCACGAAAGCCAAAATTTGAGAACTGCGAATTTTATGAGACGGCACAACAAGCGCTGCTTGCCTCCTATCGGCCATGCCAAAGATGCCGTCCGCTTTCCCACCCAAACCATGTATCGGAGGTTGTTCGCCAGCTTGTTGCTGCCGTTGAGGAAAATCCTGAAAAACGATGGAAAGAACAAGATTTCAAAAATCTTTCGGTTGATGAGTCAACAGCGCGCCGTCAGTTCAAGAAGCGATTTGGCATGACGTTTGTTGAATATGCTCGCGCTCGCCGCATGGGACTTGCCTTGAAGAACATTAGATCGGGTCAAACGATCATTGATACTCAGCTATCTGCTGGTTATGAATCCAGCAGCGGTTTCAGAGATGCTTTCTCGCGAATTATGGGGGCCGCGCCTACATTAGTAGAGAATAGTCAGGTTTTGAAAGCTTCTTGGATCGATACACGGCTAGGGCCGATGATTGCAATTGGGGATGAGAGTGCACTTTATCTTCTTGAATTTGTTGATCGGCGAGGGCTAGAGCGCGAAGTAGAAAGGCTTCGTCAACGGACAAAATCCGCCATCATTCCAGGTGTCACGGAACCAATCCAATCGATTGAAAGTGAATTGACCCGCTATTTTGACGGAAAACTGACCGAATTCAAAACCCCCGTCTCATTGCTTGGATCACCTTTTCAGAAGAGCGTATGGGAGCAATTAATGAAAATTCCGCCGGGCGAAACGCGTTCCTATTCAGACATCGCCGCTGCACTCGGTAAACCATCCGCCTATCGTGCTGTCGCTCAGGCCAATGGCGCAAATCAGCTTGCGATTATGATTCCTTGCCATCGAGTCATCAACTCAAATGGTGATTTAGGCGGCTATGGCGGTGGATTAACACGTAAAAACTGGCTATTACATCACGAGAAACAAGGAGAATAATATGACGTTGGAAGAAGTGCGCTGTCCGTGCATAACCAACCGTACTTTTAAAATGAAAGACCGATCCCAGCGTTCTACACGAAGCTGAGATCGGTCTTTCATGACGGATTATCCTATAAGCTTATCCTTTCTACAACCGTTACTTCAAGACCGCCAAACTTTGTCGCTAGCTTACTATAGATAAAGGCACTTAACATCCCAATCAAGCCGTAAACAAAAATAAGTATAACGGGCATAATAATATAAGGAATTCCTGCTGCCAGTAAGCCTGGCTTGCCAATAGCGAGTCCAATAATCGCGACTAAAAAGCCTAAAACAACCATAATCGATAATGGAATAATAGCAAAATATAATGTCGCTTTAAAAGCACTCTTCGGCCCTATTTTTATAATTTCTAATTTTTTCATAACACTTCCCCCTCCTTTTAATTTTATTTTTGATATATTTTCCACAATAACATAATGTTACATTATTTTTTTTATTTTTTATTAAATTCTTGCAAATTTTCTTAAAGCTGCCCCTCACCAAACACCTCAGCCCGATACTTCTTAGGCGTTACGCCTAAAGCTCCTCACCGACTGCACCAACTGGTTTGGGCGCCTCCGTTGCTTCGAGCAGTCAAATTAACTTGAGCTGAAACGCTTCCTCGGATAATCTGGGCGTGACTGGATATGACATCTACCGCGGCGGCAGTTTTCTCAAATCGGTAGCAGCAACTACAGCCAGTGATACTGGCTTGTCCGGATCGACAACTTACAGCTATTACGTAAAAGCAAAGGATGCGGCAGGCAATCAATCGGTTTCGAGCAATACCGTCAGCGCAACTACACAGTCCGGAGGGATAGCAGCTTGTTCCGGCGCATTAACCTCCGCAGCTGCCATTCAAGGTGCGATGATCAATGCGAGCGCAGGTACAATAATCACGATTGCGCCAGGAACCTACTCAGGTATTCGAGCTGCAAGCGGTGATCCTAGATTGGATGCTAACGGCGTTCCAACTGGTGTTTTCTATTCGGGCGCTAGCGGCACTTCCGGCAGCCGCATCATTTTGAAGGGTTGTGACCCAGCAAATCCCCCTATATTGCAAGGACCCGCTACCAATGATGGTTCTTACGGCATTCATCTAACAGGCGACTATTGGGAAATTCACGATATTAAAGTAACAAGAGCACAAAAGGGGATCATGATCGACAATGGGAACTACAACTTCATCTTCAAGGCCGAAATATACAATGTGGCGACGAAGGCGTTCATTTCAGGGACGGCAGCTCCTACAATACACTGGATAACGCCAACAATTATGATACTGGAAAATATCAAGCGGGATACGGCGAAGGCGCTTATGTAGGATCGGATGAAAGTGCTGCTTACGAGCACACGGTCATTGGCAATACTATAAGATACACCACTTTCGGCCCTGGAATAACAGCTGAGCATATCGATATTAAAGAGGGTGCTGATGGAACTCTCGTGGAATATTGCACATTTAACGGCACTGGAATTTCCGGGGCAAACTCAGCGGACAGCTTTATTGACGTGAAGGGGTTAACTCCAAGATCTACAACAATACTGGCAGCCGCAATGGCAACAGCAGCGTAGTCGATGCGTTCCAGAATCGCACCCACGGCTCAAGCTATCCAACTGGCACCAATAATGATTTCAAAAACAATAGTGTCCATTTGGACGGGGTCGGGTACATCGTAAACGCAGTAGGCGGTTCAGCTAAAGTGAAGGACAACACAAGATCCGACGGCTCTTCTAATCTTTATAAAGGAAAGTTTACCCTATATTAATAGCTTATAAAAAAAATCAGCCTCTTTGTCGCTTTAATATGCGACGGTTTGTGACTTGCTCAATTTAGAGCAAGTCTTTTCGTTAATGATTATCAACGAAACTAGGGGGTTATCTGGCAATAGCCTGAGCTTACTTTTTGACCGCTTCTATACGGCAGATAGCACAAGGTCTACCCTAGGACCTTGGCTTGGCCTTTCTATCGCTGCACCAGACACCGAATAAATCGATCAAAGCCCCAGTACAATTGCACTGGGGTATTTTTGTATTATTTTACATAAAAATATTAATATCTCATAAATTTATCCCTAAAAATAGTTCGAATGTTGTAACAATCGACACGAACAAACAAAATAATATAGTTATTACCGTCTATATATTAAATTTTTGGAAGATTATATACTTGTTGTTGAAATTAACAAAATAGTTTAGGAGGATGTCTATGAAACGCAAACTGATAAGCAGAAAGCTCATCCGCATAAGCGTCATTGTATTATCCACTTTGTTATTATTGGCTCAATTGGAAGCGGTGTCAAAAACCGTGTCCGCCAATGCTGCTCAGCAGCAAGCTGCATTAACGGCCTCACCGTGGGTGTCCACCCAAGTGTATTTAACCGGCGATGAAGTGAGCTACAATAACAACAACTATCGAGCCAAATGGTGGACACAAGGCGATGTACCCGGTGCTGGCGCTCCATCGAGCTCACCATGGCTGCTGCTTGAGCCAGGTACGGGCGGGGGCAACCAAGATCCAACTCCTCCTACAGCTCCAACGAATCTTGCCTCGCCAGGAAAAACCGCTAATTCAGTCACATTAACTTGGAATGCTGCAACAGACAACATTGCTGTAACTGGTTACGATATTTACCGCGGCACTACAAAAGTTGGTTCCACAAACGCCTCCACATTAACTTACACCGATACTGGCTTGCAGCCTGACACTTCGTATATCTACTCTGTATCCTCAAAAGACAGCTCCAGCAACACAACAGCAAGTACGGCCATCACCGTAAAAACCTCTCTTGCCGAACTAAATGTCGGACAAAGCCGCGTTCTAACCGATGAACAAATTACAGCACAATGGGGCGGAATTGATCCTCAATATTCACCAGCAAACGCAGCGGCAGCCGTACAAGCCGCACTGCCAAAAACAGAATATGAAGCACTGTTCCCGATGCGTATTGGTACACCTGCATGGCACACTTTCGCTGCTAGCAAAACGTATTATAAACCTGGTCAAGTCGACTATTATTCTTATGACAACCTAATCGCTGCAGTAACAGACGTTGCAAACATTAAGTACAAGCTTGAATACCGCCAAGGTGCTACATGGAACAACCGTGTATTCCGCTTGAACAAAACAACGAAAACAGAAACACTCATTTCTCAAAATGCAGATTTCAACGCTTCATGGAATTTGAACGTACCGGTCATCTCTAAAACGGTTGATTTTGGCACATTTATTAAAGAAGGTTCCACTGTAAACCGCAAGCGCGAGCTGGCAGCTTTCCTCGCCAATATTGCGCATGAAACAGGCGGAGGCTGGGCGACAGCACCTGGCGGCGAGCTGAGCTGGGGACTATTTTGGAATGAAGAAGTCGCTTATATTAATTCCACAAACACAGGATACATTCAAAGCCATGCCGAATTCCCTCCAGTTCCAGGCAAGTCGTATCACGGACGTGGACCGATTCAGCTTAGCTGGAACTACAATTACGGACTTATTAGCGGAATTATTTATGGAAATCAGAACACATTGCTCCAACAACCTGAATTAATCGTAAACGACGGCAAGCTAGGCTTTATGACAGCTATCTTATTTTGGATGACTCCACAACCGCCGAAACCTTCTGCACATGATGTAATGGTCGGCAACTGGACACCATCTGCATCAGACATTGCCAAAGGGTTAACACCTGCTGGGTTTGGTGTAACCATTATGATTATTAACGGCAACTTTGAAGGAAACAAAGACGAGACGGACTACCGAGTCGGTCGCCGTGTTGGTCATTACCGTGACATTACGACAAGAATGGGCATCAGTATAACTGGCGAGAAAGTCAATACAATCGGGATGAGCCCGTTCTAAAAAAATAAAAACCAAACAATAACTCCGGTCAACAACAGCAAAATAACGACTGCTCTTTCTCCGTGAAGAGCATGCTCCCCGGCCAAGTTTAATAGCCAATCGATGCAGCTGAAAAGACTGAAACAGCAGCCCTATTGATAAGGGCTGCTGTTTTAAGTTTAATGCAGGTATCTATCCTGCTCGAATGACTCGGCGCCTTTTCGCGTTCCAGAACTTGATCCATACGTCCCTATCATCATCGCGATATAGACGAATACCTATGATTTTAAAAGGTGTCCAAATTTCATTAAAATAGTAGTGAGGCATATAACTCCATCCTTTAATAAAAATTCCAAGTTTCAGACTCTAGGATGCACTTATTCACTTATTCCGACTTGCCAGTATATTCAGCAAAACGGTTACAGCTTCAGCTCTTGTGGCATGGTCTTGAGGGGCGAATTCATTATTACCCTTCCCCTTTACTATGCCCGCTTGTTTTACGTAAGCAACGCTAGCTCTCGCCCACGCAGGAATATCATTATCATCCGCGAAGCTTGTAGCAGCATTGGCTTCCGTAGACTGACCCAAAGCTTTAGCTAGTATAACTGCCATCTCTGCGCGTGTAATTTCTGCATTTGGACGGAAAGTACCGTCCTCATAGCCATTAATAATACCTTCCTGTACCGCTTGTGCGATTGCCTTCTGCGCCCAAGCTGGAATCTTTGTTGTATCTGTGAATGACAGTTCCGCTCCCGCTTCTTGCGGCTTCAACAAATTCATCAGCATGACTGCAAATTCTCCACGTGTCACGGTATGGTTAGGCCTAAATGTACCGTCCGGATAACCTGTCACGATTCCATTACTAATCGCCTGTTTGATGTTATCTTCAGCCCAGTGTCTGGAGATATCAACTAAGCTAATCGTTGGTGTTGGTGATGGTATCTGTTTTGGCGTAGGTACCGGAGTTGGTGTTGGCGATGGTGTAGGTACCGGCAAACCACCTCCACCAGATACAACCTCTTTTGCACGTGTAACAATGATATTGTATTGCTTCTTTGTAACACCGTCTTCGGCTGTTACGTGAACGATGAATGTGTTCTCTCCTACTGAAAGCTGTTTGAAACCTAAATCTGTTTCATTAATCGTAGCTGTTGCAGCACTCTTAGTAGCTGTAATTGTTGTACTCGTCACGCTATAGGCTACATTCCCGGTATAAGCGAATGTACCATTTACAAACTTCGGACTGAGTGTCACGCCGTTTAATGTCAGTTCGCTGAGAGTTGCATCTGAGCTTTGCGCACGCGTTACGATAACGGTGTATTTTTTTGTACTGCCGTCCTCTGCTGTGACTTGCACAGTGATGGTGTTTTCACCTACTGAAAGCTGTTTCGAACCTAGATTGGATGCTGTAATCGTTGCTGTTGCATCACTTTCGATTGCCGCAACTGTCGTGCTCATCACGTCGTTAGCTACATCTGCTGTATACTCCAAAGTTTCGCTGTCAAACGTTGGGCTAAATGAAACGCCGCTTAGTGTCAATGAGCTTAACCTTGCATTTGAGCTTGCTGCACGTGTTACGGTGACCGTATAACTGTTTGTACTGCCGTCTTCCGCTGTTACATGTACGGTGATCACATTCTCTCCTACCGTCAGCTGTTTCAACCCTAGATCGGCTGCTGTAATCGCAGCTGTTGCAGTACTCTTGCTTGCCGCAACTGTCGTGCTCGTCACGTCGTTAGCTACATTTGCGGTGTACGTTAATGTACCGCTGGCAAATGCCGGACTGAGTGTCACGCCGCTTAACGTCAATGCACTTAGCGTTGCATCTGAATTTTTAGCACGCGTTACGGTGACCGTATAACTGTTTGTACTGCCATCTTCCGCTGTTACATGTACGGTGATCACATTCTCTCCTACCGATAACTGCTTCAAACCTAGATCGGATGCTGTAATCGTTGCTGTTGCATCGCTCTTGCTTGCCGCAACTGTCGTGCTCGTCACGTGATTAGCCACATTTGCCGTGTACGTTAATGTACCGCTAGCAAATGACGGACTGAGTGTCACGCCGCTTAACGTCAATGCACTTAGCGTTGCATCTGGGCTTGTAGCTCGCGTTACGATGACCGTATAGTATTGTGTGCTGCCGTCTTCTGCTGTTACATGAACGGTGATCACATTCTCTCCTACCGATAACTGTTTCAAACCTAGATCGGATGCTGTAATCGTTGCTGCTGCATTGCTCTTGCTTGCTGCAACTGTCGTACTCGTCACGTGATTAGCCGCATTTGCCGTGTACGTTAATGTATCGCTGGCAAACGCCTCGCTGAGTGTGACGCCGCTTAACGTCAACGTGCTTAACGTTGCGTCTGAGCTTAATGCTCGCGTTACGGTGACGGTATATTCATTTTTCGTAATGCCGTCTTCCGCTGTTACATGCACTGTAATCACATTCTCTCCTACCGATAACTGTTTCACACCTAAATCAGCTGCTATAATCGTAGCTGTTGCAGTTCCCTTGATTGCCGTAACTGACGTGCTCGTCACGTTGTTAGCTACATTTGATGTATATTCCATTGTTTCACTATCAAACGTTGGACTAAGCGTCACTCCGCCTAACGTAAGCTCGCTAAGCGATGCATCAGCACTCTTCGGATTTCTTACATTTGACTGCACGGTCAGTATTTGCGGCTCAGACTCCGGTTGCAGAGCTGTTGCCGTTATACGAACGGAGATCGTATCATTTTCCTTAACAGCAATATTATCGATGCTTGTTTCAGAAATTCTCTCATACAAATTATTGTTGACTTTATACTCCATCGCTGAGGTAATACCATTTAACTTGGTTGTCTCACCAATCGTTCCTGGTTCCAAAGTGCCCGTTGTCGGTGCCGCCGCAGACTTGATGTTTTCGCGTGTTACCGTTAACGTTTGGTCAAGTGATGCAGGTTGTGTCATCACAGCCGCTAATCGAACGGAAATCTTTTCTCCTGCATTGACAACAATATTGTCCATGCTTATACCCGTTATTGCCGAGTACGATCCAGAGCCCACTTTATATTCCATTGCACTCGTCACGCCAGTTAGCTTTGTTGTTCCCGCACTTGTCCCAGCGGTCAATGCCGACGTTGTAGGTGCACTACCCGACTTAATATTCGCTAGAGAAACCGTCAATGTTTTTGTGCTCAATATATCTGCTGCTGCACGAATAAAGACTTTATCTCCCGCATCTGCAATAAGGTTATCCGCTTCCATGCCGGTAATTGGAATATAAGTGCTGCCGTCAAATGAATATTCCATCCCCTCTGCAACGCGGATTAATTTGGTTGAACCGCCGTCCGTTCCTTGAGCCAAGGCTACAAACGCCCATAATTGAGGATATTTTCCCGGGAGAATATACCACTCCGTATTGAAATTCCAGCTGTTAAAATGAGATTTCGTTTGCATTTCAGCGGTTGATTTCCCAATACCTCCTCCTGTATCTCCTTGGTGAGTGGTTTGACTGTCGTAGTAGCTGTTATTGGTTGAATCATAAGCTACATTACCATTCAAGCCACCTACTAAAGAACTCCCCGACACAGATCCTGTTGCGTAGCTATTGCTTACTGAGCCAAATTGAGCGACACCAATCAAGCCGCCAACATAACTTGCTCCGCTCACACTACCTGTCGCGTAGCTGTTGCTAATGGACCCGTATTGACGAAAACCAACCAATCCGCCAATATAAAAGACCCCGCTTACATTTACCGCCGCCATGCTGTTTTGTATGGTTCCATTTTCACTATAGCCAACCAAGCCTCCTACAGCGGTAGAACCTTGTACCGTTCCTGTAACGCTGCTGTTGCTAATTTTTCCATAATTAGTACCAGCCAGCCCTCCTACGTTGCTGCTTTGACCAATTATATTAACATCTTCCAATACCATATTTGTAAGGGTGCCCTCTGCATTCACAGAACCAAATAATCCTTTGTTTCCAGCGTAATTAGTATCGATTTTTAAATTTGAAATTGGATATCCGCTGCCGTCTATATATCCTTTAAACGGCTCAATATCATTTCCTATCGGCTCCCAGTTTGCGAAACCGTTTAAATTAATGTTTGCTACGAGCTTGTAATAAGTGCCGCTATCCATATTATTTCTAACCTCATTAAGATGATCAGAGGTTTCTATGAGATATGGATCACTTATTGTACCCGCTCCTGCTCCTGGATACAGCTTTCTAACAAGCTGGCTTACCCCTACGTCTGGAAAGCCAGACGCGGATATGTTGATATTATGATTGCCTTTTGCCAGGACGCCGGCTTTTATCGTGATTTTCCCGTTATTGACCGTATATTCCGTTCCCATAGCGAGAGTGGCAGATCCATCCTTCACCGCCGTGATCGCTTGGCGCCACTCCGAATCGTCAGCGAACGTAAGCTCAATATCATTCGCATTATTGTTATCCGTCGTGTCCGCTATAACTGTGGGCGGGGTGAACATGATAGCCGTAATTTCTAACGGCAAACCGTAAGGCGTGTTATCGCTATCCAAAAAAGCCCCTGCATCAATCTTTATGGCGTTTGCCGCACCAACTAGATTGTCTTTAAAATTGATTTGAAGCGTGCTAGATGTTGCGTTCGTAACGGTATCGTCTGCATCAAGAGCTGTAAAGTCGCCGTCACTTGTTTTTTTAATGGTAATCTTGCTTTTCAAATCCTCTAAAGTGCCAGCTTGTTTCGCATATACGTTAAACGTAACCGTTAATGTCTTATTGTAATTACTAACCACTTTGGTCATTTCCCCAGAATCAAGCTGAAGGTTACGGTAATAACACTTTTTGGGGGTTCCTGCAGCAGGATCACCGAATACGTCATTTGAACAAGCTATACTGTTAGTCGCAATTTTTGTATTAAAGCTATAACTACCATCATTACCCCAGTATCGTACTTCTTTTGTTCCTTCAAAGCCGCATGTAGTACGCTCATCCGCACAATATGTCCAACCCGCACTGCCGTCTGGGCCAACGTTTGGCGCATCTGCAAATGCAGGCAACGCAAGAGACGACGAAAACAATGAAAAAACCATTAAGCCCAATAGTAAACGAACCATATAACCTTTTAACAATACTCGCATCGAGCCTGATATTCTTTTTTTAAACATCGCTTTTTTAACTCTCCTATGGATAGACTTTAGTGATTCTAGGTATTTCACAACTATAAAGATAAGGCCGCAGTACAAACATTTAAATCTAGTTCCTAAGTATGACGAACTACTAATTATTTCCCCGATTTCTGCTTTATTCATTTTAGACTTATAGCTTTTATCCCCCTTTTATACTAATTTATTGTTGTAGATTATCTTTTTATGTCGAATCTCCTAATGGTCCCTCTAACTATAAGACTATATTTTCAAAAAAAAAACTCCCCGAATGGGGAGGTATGTGTAAGAAAAAGGGGGCTATTATACGATTAGCATTAATTGTTTGGCATGCTGCAACGCCTGCACCCGATTGTTTACTCCAAACTTTCTATACACATTTTTTATATGGAACTTTACGGTTTCAGCAGTAATATTCAGGCTAACGGCGATTTCCTTGTTTGACAATCCGTCCCCAATCAACAATAAAACCTTTGTCTCTTGTTCGGTTAGCAGGACTTTGTGCGATTTGTCCTCTACTTGTATGACAGTAAATGCTTGAAGCAACTGTCTAACATACTCCAGTGAAACCATGGGAGGAGCGGATAAAACTTTTTCTCGCTTTCCCTTCATATAAGCAGTCAGCAGTTCAGCTACTATAGGTCCTTCATCGATAAAGCTGCGTACATACCCCTCTGGTTGCCCTAAGTGTAATGCCTTCTCCAACTGTTTCCTGGCAGCCTCAGTATGACCCAAACGTTGATGCATCACGCTTTGCATAATTAAAACTTTAATTTGATCGCGGAGACGATCCTTCTTCTCTACTATACGATACATCTGTTCCAATAAGAAAAGCGCTTCTTCTATCCGCTCACACGCTGCAAGCACTCTGGCCAAAGATAGATACTCTGCCATTCGAGACAATGGAACCTCATCCGTATGTGCCAGACCACATCTTTGCATCCAATCAAAAGCAGCTTGGGGCGAACCTTGCTGCAGTGATAAACGAGCTTGTTCCGCTTCTATGCCCAACATAAATAATTCGAAATCAGGTGAGTCAATTTGTCGTGTCAACTGAATGAGCAGCTCTGATGCACGGATTGGAATTCCTTTGGCTTGCTGAATTCTCGAAGCACTTATATAATTTGGAATCATAATCCGGGCATATGGCACGATGTCCCTACGCTCAATAGCCTTATTTACATATAGCTCTGCCTCGTCCAATCGATTCCACTCGTATAGCAATTTGCTATAGGAAGCGTATAAAAAACCGATAAAGGGATATTCTTTTTTATTCTCCCAAACGTTAATCCATTCCAAGAGGAATGTGTCTACGGCTTGAAGATCATTGATATGCGCCAAATGATCATCAAATATATCATATGCTTGATGTCTGTTACGCCCCATCGTTTGAAAAAAGCTGCCTTCCGGCACATATTTCTCTACCAACTCGAGGTATGTCGACAGTCGCTCCAAGTCCTTTTGAAGATACGAGGAAATAGAATAAAAAAAGTAGATATTGCCCATGACCTGGCGCCATTCCACTTCGCTCATCTTTCCCTGCAGCGCTTGTAGGCGAGTTTCTACTTCCCCAATTCTTATGAAGGCGGCTTGCCATTCTCCGATTCCTAGTAAGACCGAAATATACAATAAATCAATCATTGGTTTCTCTGCAAAAGCGTTTTCCGGTAAAAGCGATACCCACTTAACTAACAAAACCGTTTTCGAATGCACTAACTTATGCAAATTTTTCTCTATTAAACGGACAGCTTCCTCTATCTGCTTTCCCTCTAAGTAATGGTCTACTGCTTCTTCGTCAAAGCCATGATGCTCCAGCCAAGCAGCTGCTTGATTATGTACTTGCATCCACTTTTCCGAGTCTGTTCGAAACAATATTTGTTGCAAAAAATCTGAAAGCAGATGATGGTACCTATACCAATTTCTCTGATCATCCAACGGGATAACAAACAAATTCAGCTGCACTAATCTCTCCAATTGCTCCTGACTATTCGGGTGGCCCGTTACAGCCTCGCACAATGAATGATTCATCCGACTTAAAATAGAGGTTTCCAATAAAAAAGTGCGTATGGATGCCGATTGATGCTGAAATACTTCTTCCAATAAATAATCGGATATATGATGCTGCTGACCCTTAAATTGTTGAATGGTCGCAGCTATGTTATCACTTCGCTTCAGAGAGATTGCTGCAAGCTGCAAGCCGCTGATCCACCCTTCTGTCTGATGGAACAGCTCCGTCACTTGTTCTTTAGACAATGATAAATCAGTCGTATCCCGAAAAAAAAGAACGCCTTCCTCCAGCTTAAAACGCAAATCGTCGATGACGATTCGGTGTAAATCACCTTTTGCCAGCAGTCTGGCGGTAGGTATCGTCAACTCGGTACGGCTTGCGATATAGAGATGAATCTGAGAAGGCAGATGTTCGAGCAAATAGGCCATGGAATGGTTTATAGAGGAAAGTTCAATAACGTGATAGTCGTCAAGAATGATGACAAGCTCGCTGGTTAATTGGCTGAGCTCATTAAGCAGCGCTATAATGGCAAGCTCCGTCGAAGTCGATGAACCTTTTTCGAGCAGCACCCCTACTGTGGAGCCAAATCCGGTAATTTTTTCCTGAATAGAAGCTATGACATATTTCCAAAACTGAATCCAATCATTATCCTGCTTGTCGAGTGAAATCCAGGCAACAGCTGCATCGCATTGCCGCACCCATTCACTTAAAGCTGTCGTTTTCCCGTATCCAGCCTGCGCAGAAATAAGCGTCAACTTAGCTTCCATTCCCGCATTAAGCATATGTATTAGCCGTGGTCTTGGTACTAAAGAGTTACGCACATGGGGGATGTGAAGTTTTGTACTTACAATCAATGAAAGTTCCTCCGTATACCTGTTGCGATTGGTAGAACATAATTTTTAAGGTTCGCAGCGAACCTGCTGTTTATAATAGAAATTACCATTTTAGGAGTCTTATCTAATAGGAATAGTATATCAGTTAACTCGGTATTAAAATATGGAAGGATGAAATTGAACCTAAAAAAAGAACCATACCCCTTTTACATGGAGTAAAGCTCCTTCTTAGACAATCTCAGGCACCAAAGCCGGCTCTAATCCGTATTCCACATGACAGGTCAAATAATAACTGTGGACAGCGGACAAACCATATAACATTTATAGGACACCGTTCTAGTGAACGCGAACCTTGTCGCCATCCTGAAGCGGATCTCCGCTCTCGAATACAATGGACTGCTGCTCGAACAGCCCATCTGTAACGGCAGATTGTGTATCATTTGAATCAACGACTGTAATGTACACTTTGCGCACATAAAATGCGTTGCCTAATGGTCCACTCCTCTCCTCCATGGCAAATACATATTTTTTGTCTCCCTCATCGTGAATCGCTTTATTCGATACCAGAATGGCATCATCTGTCTTCTGAGTCAGCATAACCTCGGCACGCTCTCCTCCCTGCAATTGATTATCCTTTATCGCAACAAGCAATTTCTTCATTGCCGTATGCGAGGCTGTGCTCCCGCCTTCCCCTGCTGGACTAAGAGTATCAGTATCTTGAATTTCCACTAGGCTGCCCTCGATTTGTCTAGCCTGCATGCCGCTCAATTGAACATCAAGCTTCGCTCCTTTTTTCAGCGGGGCCGCTGCAGCCTCAGGAACTAGAAATTCAAATTCAAAGCCAAGGCTTGTGTTGGCAATCGTGACAGCAGGCCCTCCTTCGGATGAAGCCACACCCTCGACTGCGCCAACCTTGGTTACAATTCCGTCAAAAGGGGCAACCAATGTGCTCGTTTCTGCCAAATTCTCCTGCAGCTTCTGAATTCTCCGCTGCTGCATATCCGTATCAATCTCGTTTACCTTCAGCGCATGTTTGGCGCTTTCGACGCTCTTCTCATCCCCGCTTTGCGAGGCTTCGACATAGCTTTGCTGCAGCCCTGTATTGAGAAGCTGCAGCTTGCTAAGAGCGGCCTGCTCGTCTAGTATTTGATTTTTTGCAGCCTTTTGGTCATAAACAATCAATACCAGCCCTTTCTTAACGGGTTCCCCTTCCTTAACATTCACTTTGTTTACCCTCATCCCGGGCTCACCTGACAAAGCCATTTGCACCCGCCACTTCACAATGCCGCTGCCTTGAAAGGTATGATTAAGTTCACCACGGTTTGGCGTAACTAACACGACCTTGGGTAAAGTTAAGGACATTAGCGTATTGCTAAACAGCGTAAATCCGATTAACAGCCCCATAAACAAGCCAAACAGAAGGCGAATTTTTCTTTTGCGTCCAGGCACTGCTTGGCCAGCTAGTTGTAATTCCATTAAAATCCCTCCGTGAATGGGCTAACCTTTAATTCCCGATAGCTGAACACCCTCAACAAAGTAAGACTCTGCATATAAAAATAACAGCACCATCGGAGTCATATACAAAACGGAGGCAGCAAAAGCAACGCCCCTTGCACCCTCGCTAATACGCGATAAATAGAGTGACAACGGCTGCTTGAATGTGTCCTCAAGAAATATAAGCGGCTGCTCAACCATGTTCCAATTATCAACAAATAACAAAACAATTAAAGCGGCGATTCCCGGCTTGACGAGCGGTACAATAATTTGATAAAAAATAGTTGCATGCCCTGCCCCATCTATTTTGGCGGCTTCAACATACGTATATGGAATATGCATCATGAACTGCCTAAGCATAAACACGCCAAAAGCGCTGAAAATCCCCGGCAGTATAATAGCGGAAGCTGTATTCATCAGCCCCAGCTTATCCGCAATAATATAATTGGGCACTAACGTCACTTGAAACGGCATAAGCATAGTCATCAAATATACGACAAACAGCTTATCCCTCCCCCAAAACCGCAGCTTGGCAAATGCATAAGCGGCTAGAGACGCGATTATCACTTGCAGTACAATAATGGGTACGACCAAAAACACGGAATTCCAAAACATATGGAGAAACATCGGTTTATGAACCAATACCTCCGCATATTGACCGAATGATACCCAATCTGGGATCAGCTTTAGATTGATATATCCGTCTTTTTCCCCTGCCGCAATATTAACCATCTTGCCAATGAGATTATAGTTATAGTCAATTTCGGTCTCTGTCATGAATGAGTTGGAAAATGTAACAACAATGGGGAATAGCATTGCCGCAGCAAGCCCCCCCATGATAACTGACAACACAAGCTTCTTTAATAATGGCAATCCTTTCACCACCTTTTCACCCATCCATGGAATTCCGAAAACGCTTTTCGATGGAAAGCATGACCATTACAAAAGCAAGAATACAGCCTACCATTAGAACTGCAGCGGCTGTCAGCTTCTGTACATCAAGGGATAAAAACATATTATTCATGTAATGCTGCAGCATATAGATGCGGTCATGAGGATAATTGCCTGCGATCAGATACGTTTCACGAAACACTTTAAACGAATTAATAATAGAGATAAGGACGACAAAAAACAGGGTCGGAGTCAAATAAACGAGCGTAATATGAATCCATTTATGAAAAATGCCCGCTCCCTCAATATCCGCCGTCTCATAATAGTCTTTAGGGATGCTTTGAAGCCCCGCCAAAAATAATATGATGTTATACCCGATGTTTTTCCACGTATATACGATGGCGAGCACACCGATTGACCACTCCGACTTCATCCAATCTATTCGATCCAGATGCAAGCTCTGCATCCAAGCATTCAATGTCCCATTCCAGTCGAACATGATTTGCCATATCATCACAATAGAGGCGACAGGCACGACAAGCGGCAGTACAAAGGCGGTCTGCAGCCAATTTCGAATAAACAGCTTTTGATTCAGCAAATGCGCAAACAACAAAGACAAAGCGATAATGAGCGGTACACTAACGCCAGTGAACAGAAATGTATTGGCTGCCGCTTTCCGAAAGGATGCGCTGGCCTGCAAATCCTTGTAATTGTCCAAACCAACAAATGAACCGTTAACGGTACTATCCTGAAATGAATATACAAATCCCATGGCAAACGGGACAAGATAAAATAAGGAAAAACCAATCAGGCTCGGTGCCAAAAAGCAGGCTGCCGCAGCACCATCCTTGCGCAGCAGCCTGATCAGAACACTTTTGATGCTTTTCCTATTCATTTAAAACAGTCGTCACTCTATTTTGAATTAGCTTTGCCACGGCTTCAGGCGTTTTTTGTCCGGTGAAGTAAGCTAAGGACTCTTCTCTTACAATGTCATCAATATGAGTATTGTTGAACTGAACCGAATATTTGGCCCCAGTAAGGAATTTATCTAGATCGTCAATATCCTTTTGGGTAATTTCAAACACTTTGCCCTTCATCGGTCCGATCGGTTGAATAGACTCAACCGTCCCTTTTTTTAAAACGTCCTGGACGACCCTGCTGTATGAAGCTTTACTGAGTGGGAAGCCGGCACTGCCTGCTCGATGCTGCATTTCATCAGAGTGCATAAATTTCAAGAAATCCCATGCCTCCTCTTTTACAGAAGACTTTGCGTTTATGCCCAGCGTTTGATACGTTCTGAAGGAGCCGCCTGCCTGCTGACCGCTTGCGATCGGCTTTAAGTATAGTTTTGTCTTGTGGGATAGACCCCCTGTCAAAAACTCGCTTTGTTTTACCTCACGAATATAATCGTCAGGCGAGTTAATTTGGGTGTCTCTAAATATAGGAAAACCTTTATCTCCACTCATGATTTTGTCATCGAACACGGATTTTACTTCTTTCAGCAAATCAGTAAAGGCAGCAGAGTCAAAATTAGCCTTTCCGCTCTCTTTATCCACAAACGTCCCATATTGATCATTAACCAGCTGCGTAATCATATATTCTGGCTCAGTTGTGCCTAATACCGATTGATTCTCATCTGTATGCTTGACGAGTTCTCTAGCCGTTTCTATAAACTGAGTCCAGTTCCAATGGCTGTCGTCAATCTTAACGCCGCTTTTCTCGATCAACGTATTATTGCCGAATAGACCATAAATAAAGAAGCCAAGCGGCATCCCATATAATCCTCCGTTCACTTTCATTCCGTCCAAAATATTGCCGAAATACTGTTCCTTCTTAAAAGTTGGATCCTTATCGATCAGCTCACTCATATTAACCAAAAGCTGTTTTTTTATATAATCCCCTGATGGCAGCTGGTCCATCTCAATCAGGTCAGGCCCTTTACCGGACAACAAAGCCGTACCTGTCGTTTTGATAAACTTCTCCAAATTGACCTCTAAATCCGCATCCTCTGTATCGATGTATTTGAGATCAATGGTGATATTGGGATGCTTGTCTTCATATTTCTTTTTGGCTTCTACAAAAAAATCGTTCTGAAAAAAAGTCGAGAACACAATTGTTTTTTTCTCATTGCTGTTTTTCGGTTCAACCGTTTCTTCCTTAGGCGGATTTGTACTGGTCTGCCCCTCGCTCTTTGTCTGCGTACCTCCTGAATTTCCGCCTGCAGCAGAGCTGCATGCAGATACAACCATCATCATTATCGTCAACAAGATGAACAATGYCTTTTTCATAGGTTCTCTTCCTTTCAATTGCTATCATTGTCTACTGCTTGCAGTTCTATCGTTCCGAGGCATTACTTCATCAGTATAGTGACTGGATATATGATAAGTGAGATAGAGTTGTATTGAAGTTGTAAAATATAAAAATACAAAAAAGCCAATTGCACATGCAATTGGCTCTCTTCGTCTCATTCTATTTACAGTCTGGAATAGTAGCTTAACAATGCCATAACGTCCTTGCTAAACCCGACAACCTTATTTTGCCTCACATTCACCGTGACACAATATTTCAACTTCTTATCATCCTTGCTCGTATAATACAATTCCACAACGCTGTCCCAGCGGGTAATGTCCTCATTCAGCGACAATTCAGATAAGGGGTAGCTTCCTTTTTTATCGATAAACGCATTTGCGAGAGCAATGATTTTCTCTTGTTCACTTTGACTGCTGGAGGAAGGGGCCCGCACGACGCCTACCTCGGAAAGTTTAATCACATCACCGTCTTTGGCGTTCAGCACGATGTCATACACTTCATTAGGATCAGACAATCTAGTGAGCGTTATATAATACAAGCCGCCAGAAATGTCATCCAGTTCGGTTTGATAATCCAGCTTGGCCTCAGCGCCCTGTTCAATTACCTGCGCCCTTTCCGGTCTGGGGTCAACTCCATACTCCGCTTCATTTAGCAGCTCTCTAAATTTATGCTGGTCAATAGCCACCAGCTCGAATTGCAGCTCATCGATCGATAGACTCTTTTCCAAATACTTGTTGACTGCATTCAAACTAAGCGTCTTCACCGCCTCTTGGGACAGAACACCCTCGTATTCCACATCGTTGCTGCCCGTTTCTTTCGTTATTTTTTTAACCATTACCGTGTTTTTGGGGGTCCTATCCAATACGTTGCCACACCCCGTCGAAATGATTGCAAGCGCTGCGAGCACCATAACCAGAATGAGCTTGTTCATTCCTTAATCCCGCCTTTCGGATGACCCGGAGTGAACACAACTTCTACGGTTGTGCCCTGGTTTTCATTGCTTGCAATATGGATTGCAGCATGATGTACGCCTGCAATACTTTGACATATCGCAAGCCCTAGACCTGCTCCGTTGCTGCTTCTTGTTCTAGACTTGTCCGCCATATAAAAAGGTTCAAATATTTTATCCTGATGTTCTTTGGCAATCCCAATGCCCTCGTCCTGTACCTGCAAAATATATTGATCTCCGCGCCACAGAGCGCGCAGGATGATGGTTTGCTGCGGAGCTGAAGCTTTCAGCGCATTATCTACAAGATTGGAGATCAACACCTTTATCAAATCCTTCTCCACCAGCAGCTCGCACGGTTCGCATTCCACGATCATTCCCACATGCTTCTCGCTCGCCATCACACGAAGCGTCGGCTTTATTTCAGCAAAAATCGCCCCTAAATCGTGCAGCTCCATCTGGAAATCGTCCTCCTGCAGCAAAATCAGGTTCATGAGCTTCAATGACAACGACTCTAGACGCTTTCCTTCCGAATAAATGACATTCAAACTATCCATGAACATTTCCTCGTTATATTTGGTTGTCCTCATAAAATTGGCGTAGGCAATAATGGAAGTCAAAGGCGTCTTCAATTCATGTGTAAAATTGTTAATGAACCGCTGTTTCTCTTCATTATTTCGTTCGAGAATCGTAATTTTATCCTCAACAACAGCAGCCATATCGTTAAAATTTTGAGCCAGCATGCCGATTTCATCCTTTGATTTTATCCGGACGCGCTCCGAGAAATCGCCTTGTGCAATAACCTGCGCGGTCTGGCTAAGGCGATCAATTGACCTCGTCAGCCCTCGGCTTACAAAAAACATAATCAGCATATAGAGGATGCAGGCTGCCACATCTACTTTTGCAAAAAACTGATATTGATCTACGCGGTCCTGGTACACAGAAGTAACATCGATCATATAGGTGAACACATAGCTCTTATGGTTTATATTCGCAATATTTGATGTGAACAGTATCGTTCGCTGATCGATATCCCGCAAAATATAACTAATTTTGTCTACGGCCAGCTTGTCCAGTTCCTCACGCTGCTTTGGGATTTGGAAATCGGTATTGTTAAAGACTGACCGATGTTGCTCGTCCCTAATCTCCAAATAAACGAGCTGCTCATTATTTTTACCAACAAATTCATTAGCAATTCTCGTTAATACCGTTTTTTCGTAATCAATGGAGTCATAGATTCGAAGGATGGGTACAATCGCATCGACGCTGGAATGAATGCTCATGTTCTGGCTTAAAGCGTTGTTGATTTCCTGCTTAAGCATTCGATTATGGCTCCGCTCGATCACCATAATAGAGGCAGCGTTAAAAATAATAATGAAGACCAGAATAGAGAAGATATAAATTTTTTGCCAAAATTTCATTCTCTTAATCCTCCAGCCGATAACCGAGTTTATAAATCGTCTTGATGTGATCCTGCAGCTCTAGCTTCTTGCGCAGTGATTTAATATGCATATCGACCGTTCTCGTCTCGCCATAATAGTCGCCGCCCCATACCTTACTAATAAACTGCTCTCTCGAGAGGGCAATGTTCTTATTTTTCAGCAAAACAACAAGCAGTTCATATTCCTTCGGCGTCAGCTCGACAACTTCCCCTTGACTGGTTACCTCTCGTTTATCCATATTGACTGCAATAGATTGAAATTGTAATACACTTTCTTCTTTGCCGTATCTTCGCAATACCGTCTCTATGCGGGCAAGCAGCTCGATGGCCTCAAAAGGCTTAACCATGTAATCATCGGCTCCCAGTTTTAATCCATTCACTTTATCGTAGACAGAGTTTTTGGCCGTCAAAAAAATAACCGGTATCTGATACGGCTTAATTCGTTCCATCAGCGCAAATCCATCCAAATGCGGGATCATCACATCCAGCAATATAAGATCAACCTTTTCCCGCTGAAGCAGCTCCAGCGCCGCCAAGCCGTCATAAACCTCCGCCGTATCGTAGTTCACAAGGTTGAGATTCATTTTAATAATTTTGGATATATGAATATCATCTTCAACAATCAAGATCTTTTTTTTCATTTCCCGAATCTCCTAACACGTATCATTAATGTACCGCTCTTAATGCTACGATAACGAAGCAACGTTAAAGATGCAATGAATTAACTTATTTTGTTTTCTCCCAACACTTTTAAATGTCATACGTTATATTTAGTGTAATTAGAAAATGATGGGAGCGTGAAGCGTATGGAAAACGTACAGCAAGCTAATGTTCAAGAAAGAGCTTTGGAGAATATGGGTCTTCTCGATTTGACTGGAGTGAAAGCTGAGGATCTAGCTAATGTAACCTCCATTAGCAACATTGGTATTATAATTGCCCCAGAATCGCTATCTAGTGCTTTGAATCGCATACCCCAGCAAAATATTGGCTGCGTTTGTTTAGTCCCTTCTACGGCAGGCAAAGTGAAAATCTTGTCCGGGCAAGTTTCATTGGGAGGCGAGTTTTTTGCCAACAGCAATGGCGCTCCCGAGGATATCGTCGTCATTGCGGGGCAAGCGGTCATCACTTCGCCGGTGGAGAAGATCGGGTTTCAAGATGTCATTTTAGCTGGACAGCTGATCCTGCCTAAGGGGAGCGAAGTCGTATTAGGAAGCTCCATATCGCGCATGCTCGGTCAAATCATTTATTATTCCAATACATCCTCCAATGTGCGGTTATTTCTAGGAGATGACACGTTCTCCAACAGCTTCTTTGAATTTGTCGAGGAAAAAATGTGTATGGTGCTGATTGGAAATTTCGAAATGGATGATGATGTGCAACTTGAATTAATTAAAAGTAAAGTTTCCGAGATTGTAGTCATTGGCGATATAACAGCTTCGAAGGCTATTGTGCCTCTACTCCAGTACCTTGCTATTTCAAAAACAGGAACGATCAAAACAAGAGATGATGAATGAGAAACAAGCTATGCCGATAAACGCAGAGGCTTTGTTTCAGCAATTGTATCGTACACATTCAAGGCAAATCTATTCTTATCTGCTCGGACGAACAGAAAGTAAAGAAACGGCCTCCGACCTGCTGCAGGACGTATTCATGAAAATCTGGAACCGCAAAGATGTCGTCGAAAGTATACCCGAGGATCAGCATTTGTATTGGATATTTTCGATTGCTGCCAATCGGGTAAAGGATTATTATCGGAAATCGCAGAGCTATAAACAAGCTGTATCCAAAATCCAGCTGTATAGCTTTCCAAGTCCGAATGGTGACCTATCACAATTGTTGGCTGGCCGTGAGCAGTTTCACGAGCTTGAGTCAGCCATCCGAGAATTGCCCGAGGAGCTTCGTTCTATACTGCTCATGAAGGCTGTTGGCGGCATGAAAAGCGGTGAAATTGGCGCAGCGCTTGGGCTGCCTTCAGGCACCGTTCGCTATAAAATACTGCTGGCACGCCGTCAGCTTGCCGAAGCGCTTGGTATGCTGCCCAAAGAAAAGGCTGTAGGAAGGAAGGGAAATGGATGAGCGATTACGAGTCAGATTTGAAGCTGCCTTCGGATGTCGAGCTAATGCTGGATGAATTGCTGGATACCTGGGCTCATCATGTCCAGCTTTCTTCACAGCAAACAGATGAAATCAACACACAACTATTTACGGTTTCAAACGATCTAGGCTGCGAATGGTGGCATTCATTATTTAATCAATTTCCATTTCATAATAAATCATTTATCGTTTCACCCTATTTATATAAACGCTCTGGATAATCGTCTTAACAAATGGAAAGGGACCGCCTTGAGCGGTCCCTTTCTTGCTGTCCTGCAAGCCTAAACTCCTAAAATGTCACTTCATTCACATCAAGAATAGTAACAAATCTTCTATTCCAAACCTTCTCATGATGTTCGATGATTTTTGGTGCAGTCAGGACGGTGTTATCTAATGTACTATGGCTGTTTTTTGCTAAAATATTGTTCTTGTAACCACGGCTGTACGCTGCCCGAATGGTGGTGTCCAAACAAAACTCCGTTTGTGCTCCAGCAAAAATAAGCTGCTCTATCGACATTTCCTCCAACGTAGATGCCAGTTCGGTATCATAGAACGAATCCCAGCTTGTTTTGCGAATCACTGTGTCTTCAGCCCTTATGTCGAGTCCATGATGCAGCTTCCAATCCGATGAATCTACATAAAATTCATCATCTGCGTTGTCATAATCCGTATGCTGGATAAAAACGATTGGGACATTACCCTCCCGCGCGGCCGTAATCCACTCATTGATCCGCGCTACCAACTCTTCTTTTTTGTGAAGATAATTTTCCGGCAACGAAAAAAAGGCTTCCTGTACATCGATTACGACCAATGCTTTTTTCATGAAAACTTCCTCCACATTCGTTATATTCGCAAGAAAAAAACCTAAAACATAGGTATTACTGGTATAATTTTTAACTATAATCTCTGTTTAATAGGAAGACAAATATTATTTCAGCTGGCTCCCAGAGACTGCTTACTTGGAGGCTTCACCATGATTGATATCCATTCTGAAGAACGTCTGACAAAACTGCTTGAAAGATACGGCAATAACTCACACACGCATTTATACTACCTTGGTGATAAAGAATGGTTCTGGGATTCCGATTACGAGGCTTTGATCGTGTACCGCACAGCCTTAAATAGAAGAATTGTACTTGGCGACCCTGTTGGAAACCCACGGTTTACTAGGCGCGTTATTGAGCAGTTTGTAGCGGACTGCACTGAAAATAAGCAAATACCCGTGTTCTATCAAGCAAAATCCTCATTTCTATCGCTGTATGAGAAGCTTGGGCTGCGATGCTCCAAAATCGGTGAAGAAGCACAGGTCGACTTATCTACCTTTCAACTGAATGGAAAGCAATGGCTTAAGCTGCGAAATCGCATGAATAAATTTGGACGCTCCGGGTTTACCTTCGATGTTCTGCACCCGCCATATTCCGACTCATTCCTCCATCGTCTTCAAGACATTTCAGATGAATGGCTGGGTAATCGGAAAGAAAAAAGCTTTTCTGTAGGCTCTTTCGCAAAGGAGTATGTCATGCGTTTTCCAGTCGCGGTGCTTGTTGGGCCTGACGGAAATTATGAAGCGTTTGTCACCATTGCAGGGGATCATCAGCCATTTATTAATACAATGGAAGAAGAATCTGTTTTTCGGCGATTAACGGTGGATCTCATGCGTTATACAAAAGCATGTCCGCATGGCACAATGGATGTTCTATTTGTTTCCCTATTCCTTTGGGCCAAAGAACAAGCCTATGATGTTTGCAGCTTAGGCATGGCTCCGCTTGCTAACGTTACTGATTCGCACATCATCAAGCTTCTCTATAAGTATGGGAACAAGCTGTATAACTTCAAGGGGCTTTATGAATATAAAAATAAATTCGCTCCAAACTGGGAAAATGTCTACCTCGTTTCGCAGGCTACAGCTACTTCCATAAACGTTGCGCTGCTAGCATTAATCATTCATTCTAACGATTCCAATAAACAATCACCAAGCCAAATTCCGCCTAAGCATTTTATACATAAAGTGCTGTCTTCAAAGAAAAGGGCTTAGCTGTAGAGCAATGATGTCACAGCATTACTATACCGATTTTATAAGCATTCAAAAATAAAGGGCACCTTTGCGGGTGCCCTCGTTCTTTCTGGTAAGTATTACACACAGCTATTCTGCATTACACTTTTTTAAATTCGATCCATTCAATTTGCAAGCCTGGTTTGATGAATTCCAGCTTCAGTTCATAAAGACCTGCTTCCAGCTCGACTTTCACAAGCTTCTGCTTGATCCATTTGCCTTCCGTCCCATTCGTCTGAATAGTCGTCATCAATTGATCATTCAGTGTCACGTTGCAAGCACTTTGAGCCAGTTCAGGCTCAGGAGACATAATGCTGACAATAATCCGGTATTGGCCAGCTTGATCCACTTTCATAAAGCTTGATCCTGCTGCCGCTGGTTTAACTTGTGCATTCTCGGAAAGTACTTGTGCTTGCTCCGGAGATAGAGATGCATTCGCTTTGAATGTATCGACCTTCTCTTCAATGACTTGTTTTCTCGAGAATACAGGCGCATACATAATGAACTCACAAATGTTCATTGCAGAGCGTTGAAGCTCGCCCCTTGTTAACGTTCCATTCTCCAACGATTCAATCGTATTGTCATCCCAGCCATTGATTTCCGCGCCATAGTTAGGAACAACCATATACAGATCATTTTGTGCACGAACCATCCAGTTCGTATATTTACGATCCGCTGATCCTCCATTGACGACATCGTTCATGATGGCCCACCAGTCAGTCATGACAATACCTTTAAAGCCCCATTCGCCGCGAAGCACGGTAGTATTCATATCATAATTAGAAGCCGCCCAATGTCCGTTAATTGGATTATAGGAGGTCATAATCGAATTCGCGCCGCCCTCTTTTACCGCAATTTCAAAGCCTTTCAAATAAATTTCACGAAGAGCGCGCTCTGATACGATAGCGTCTACTTTACTGCGATGCTTTTCTTGGTTGTTGCAGGCAAAATGCTTCAGCGTAGCATTAGAGCCGCCTTTCATAATTCCTCGAGTACATGCTGCTGCAAATACGCCGGAAATGAGCGGATCTTCTGAGAAATATTCAAAGTTGCGGCCATTCAGCGGGCTGCGGCGAATATTGAGGCCAGGCCCAAGCAGAGCATCCACGTTGTTGCTTAACAATTCTTGCCCTTCCATAACATAGAGCTCTTCGACCAGCTCAGCATTCCAAGTTGCCGCAAGCAAGGTGCCAATGGCAACCTGGGTCGCTTTCTGCCCACTATCCATACGAATACCTGACGGGCCATCTGCTGTACAAGCAACCGGAATTCCGTAATTAAATAAGCTGTCGCTTACTCCGCCGAAAGCCGAAGCTGTACCCGGCGTAACAAGCGGACTGCTCATGCCCTCTCCTCTGACAATGGCAGCCAAATCTTGATCGCTAAGCTGAGCGATAAAAGCTTCCATGCCAACCTTCTGCTCATAAACATCTCTTAATTTATATCCTTTGTTTCCAGTTTGCTTAAGTGTTGCAGGAAGATTCTTCTCAATCCGTTCTGCTAAGGAAACGCTGCGAGTGGGTACTTCTTCCGTAATCAGCTCATATGAACCGTCTTCCTTCCGAGCGCCCGGCTTCATTCTACTAAAGCCCTCTATTGGTGCCAACGCCTCTTGCAGCTGCTCTACGACCTCAAGAGCTTCCACAACGTAACCGTCTTTACCTTGTACGCTTATTGCAATAAGGTTTTTAACGCTTGTTCCTACATAAAAGCGATACGTTCCCGCTTCTAGAACATAAGCGGAAGCATGCCCTGTCACACCAGCGTCATCATAAGATGCCATTGTATCTACAGGAAAACTCACTGTAAGGCGCTCTGATTCGCCTGCTTGAAGCACTTTGGTTTTGCCGAATGCAGCCAAAGCTTTGGCCGGTTGTCCCAATTTCCCTTGCGGTGCTTCATAATAAACCTGCACGACCTCTTTACCCGCGTAGTCAGCTCCTGAATTGGTAACCGTTACGTCAATTTCAACGAAATTTTTCCCATCTTTAGTGGTCAGTTTTGCTTGCTCAGCATCGACTTTAAATGAGGTATACGATATCCCGTATCCAAATTCATATTGAACCTTCTCTGGGCAAAATGTTTCAAAATAACGATAGCCTACATAGATATCCTCTTGATAAAAGTTTTTAAATTCATTGCCGTAGTTTCGAGTGGATGGATAATCATCGATGGAATAAGCAATGGTATCCGTCAATTTACCGCTCGGAGTCACTTCTCCGGCCAGAACATCGGCAATGGCGTTACCGCCTTCCATGCCGCCCTGCCAAGAGTAGATCGCACTTGAAATGGGGTGGACATAACTTTCATCGTTCATCCAGCTCATATCAATAATGTTCGATACATTCAGCACTACGATGGTTTGCTCGAAATAGGCTGTTACCTGCTTCAGCATCGCTTTTTCGTCCGAGGTTAGCTGATAGCTTCCCGGTGCATCGGCATTATCCTGATCTTCTCCCGCTGTACGTCCAATCACAATGATTGCCTTACTCGATTTAGCTCTTGCGCCCGACACTAGTTCATCAGTTAACGGCATTTCCTTCTGGTGCCACGGCTCAGCCGCCCAGCCGCCGCCGCCATTATCGAATGGATTTTGCTCAATCCACTTTTCATAGACAGCCGCAAGCTCTTCATTGACTGTCAGGTTCTTTTTACCGCGAAGACCATCTAATAAATTCGTTGTATAAGAAACATGGACGCTCCCGCCTGATCCTGTACCGCTGCGGTAGTAATTCACTTGGGTTCTGCCAAAAACAGCAACGTTTTCGCCATCTCGAAGCGGAAGCACCTGTCCTTCATTTTTTAACAGTACCGCGCCTTCTGCAGCTACGGTTCGACTAAATTCAGCAAAACCTTCTAATGGAACTCCCAGACTCTGTGTACTCATTTTGTTTCCTCCCGGTTGTCTATTCCACACATATGGCTGGTTCGATAGAAAAGTATTTATTCTCTTTCTACATTTCTAGTTTTCACGAACCCATGCATGTTCCCTATAAAATCCTTTAAAAAATAAAAGATATACTAACAATATACAAGCACAGCTTCTAAAAAAGCAAAGTTAACAGTTTTTACCTCATTGGTGATCATGCAACAACCTTGCTATTCTTTTCACTTCAACAATGTTATTATTCTACAGTAAGTTATTTTACTTATAAATGAAGGAGGGATACTTGATGAAGAAGAGATCGATTAAATCATTATCTGTTGGAATCGGGTATTCTACTGCTGTTTTTTTCTAAAATTGATCAAGACGGGATAGCTCTGTCTACAATCATAAAAAGTTAAAATACAGTGAAATAGATAACCTATTCATAGTTATTTATTTTCCATTTATAAGGAGACGTTACAAACGATGAATTTAAATAATCATGTTGTTCATAGATATAATCCGGAAAATATAGCGAAGCCGGTTGGCAGCTATAGTCATGTAACGAAAATAAGCAGAAATGCGGAGATGTACGTGTTTTCCGGCCAAATTGGCATTGATCAGAACAACAATATTCCTACCGATTTTAATCAACAAGTAACCAATACAATGAGTAATATTGTTGATATCCTCTCTTCCCAACAATTAACTCCTGATCATGTCATTAAAATCAACATTTGGGCTACGGAAGAAATAGATTGGGATCATTTCTATTCCATTTGGGATAAAGTGTTTGGCCAAACGCCTCCCTCCATGACGGTTGCTTATATTAAAGGATTAGGTTTGCCCGAATTAAAAATTGAATTAGACGTTTGGGCAGCGGGCTAGAGCCAGACTCTTTGCACATAAATCAAGCTAAAAGAGGCTCCGCAGATGACATGATCATCTCGCGGAGCCATTTTTTTTTACACTCTAACCCTTAATAACATAGAGTTTCTCTTCTATTATTCATACTGCATCGTGACGACGCCGGCAAATTGGGACACGTTTTCCTTTGTAACTTCTAATGTATTCACTTCTGTCGTTCGCTGTCCTACAGCCTTAATGAACATATCCGCCTTGGCGAAAACAGATCTTCCTAAAATCCCTAACGCCTTCGTACTGTAATGCATCGGAATCGCAACGGTCGCTAATGCGCTCGTGATTACCCGATAATGTATCGGAAGTTTTCCACTGCTTGAAGGTTAGGTGTGTCGAGCCGGTTAATATGATTATAAAAGCTGTACGGGAATTTAAATGTGTGACCAAAATCCCAATCCGTATGTTGAAAGCCTTGCAGCCAATATTCATCTTCAATAGGCAGCCACTCTGATCGACATGCCAGTGGAAGAGGCCAACGGTCTACTGAAGAGAACAATTTTGGCGGCTGCTCCGGATTTATGTGATGACTGGTACGAAGAACTTTAACCAGCTTTTGAAGAGAGGGAATGCCTTTCAGAAAATATTCGACATGACCAAGCTCATGCAAAATTGTTAATGCTTGCGAAAAAGTTAGCATATGTCCAATTAGATCATGGTGAGCCTCTGATCTGTAAATGGTTTGAAAAGACGAAAGTTCATTTATGATAAATTCGGATAGCTGCTCTGCATTTTGAATAGCAGGAAACCGATCGCTCTCTGCTACTTCAAGCCGCTTCACGTCCGATGCCGAATACCCTAGCCATGACCTTCCGGGAATGGTTTTATTAAAAGATGCAATCAAGCTCGTAATGCCTTCAATTTCATCCGCATGCCCCCAACCGTCAAGTTCTCTGATCGCCATCAAACTGATAGCTGCATAGATAACATTGTGTCCGACCCAGTGGAGCCCATCCATTGTAGGCAGTAGAGCTGCTAGAATTTGTTTTTCGGCTATTTCGGCATCCAGCTCTCCTCTGCTGCGAGCGATATGCTCGTATGCTCGACTGCGAAGCATCACGCCTGATTCTGCTGCAATTCGAGCTGACGTCTCGGCTGGCATCAGGTTTTCTTTTACGAAAAAATAGCTTGCGATTGCTGCCGCCCCAAAATGCGCCTCCCATATATCACCCGTTCGACCCTTGCACTGCGATATGATCGATAGGCCTCTTTCTAAGATGCGATTGTCCATCTCCCCACCCCACCTTTAAGCATAAACTTTATCTTTTAAATAAGGTCACGTTTCTGCGCCTATCTCAATGATCTTTTGTTCGATTGTATTCCAGCGCCACCGCGGAAAATATCCCTGCAAATGCACTCCGCCATACCACTCATCTATTCCTTTATTCGCAATCCAGTCCTCTTTTCCATCCAACACCTTTTTTCCGAATTCGGTTAACGTAACGATACAATCGCGGAATGATATCGATGAATCGAGATAAGAAGGGATCGTCTGTAATCCGCCGATTTGTATTAATGGATACGGATCTCGAGACATTTCCTTTAAAATATGCCAGTATTGCAGATCACCCATACCCAAGGCGTTGAGTTTGTTTCCAACATGCTGAAATAATTCATACGGACTGTTTATTCCCCCCTGGATCATCGCAAGCGTTATCTGCTCTACGATACCAAGCCCATTGTGGGTAGACGGGAACCGTGATAAATGAAATTGGAAGGCATCATGCGCAAATGGCAGCACGGACGTATCTTGACTTAACAATTGCTGCAACTGTTGTGGATTCTGTGACGTATAGGCTTGCCAAAACGCTCTGCCTAAGTCCAGCTCCTCTGCCCCAATCAATTTCCAAGTTCCCGATAACGTCTCCATTTGCTCCCGAGAAAGCTGTCCCAACCCGCGAAACAGTTCAATTCCTGGATATTCCCCGATGCACAATAAGCTCAGCTTTGTTTTCAGCAAAGGCTGCCCTGAGAACGAATGGAGCAAATAGCACAGCATCGTCTGATCGAACAAATCATGCTCAAACCAAAGCACAATCTCCTCATATTTATGAAAATCAGCCAACACTTTCTCCTGCGCTTCACTACCCTGAACAAACTCAGAGCGAGGGATTCCCATTGTTTGTTCCAAATATTGTGATCGTCTAGAACGATGGTCTACTGCAGCAGAATCTAAAAATACAGGACCATGAGGGTACACTTCCCGCCATACTAAAATCTCACCCTGCACGATGCCTTGCCGCAGCTTCTCTGCTACTGAATCTCCGTTTACAATATGAAGCACACCTTTTCCTCCTACATACAAATGATTATATACGGAGATCAAATCGGCTACTGGCAGAGCACCCTTCAATTTACGACGAGCATCAAAGAGCCGTTTCTTTAATATCGGAACCGAAGTGCCCACAAAGCTCGAAATTTCTTGAAGAGAATACCCTTGAATATAAAACAATTGAACCGCAATTCTCATTTTCGGTGTTAATAAAGCTATAGAATCATGAACGGACTGCTGCAGCTCTCTTTTCTCAATAATATCAGAGACACTAATTTGAGCCTCTGCCGATTGCGCTACTTCCTCGTAAGGCACGATGGGATGATGCTTTCTACGCGTCATACGATAACATTGCCGTATCACAATAGCTTTGAACCATCCCGGAAATGCTTCTCCTACTCGCAGTTTATTTAAATGCAGAAAGGCTTCAGTGAATGCTTCTTGCACTGCATCTTCCGCTAGTTGAAAATCGTGCAGCTTCTCGTACGCAACCGCGTTTGCCATTGCTGTATAGTGCCGGACAATAGATTCAAAAGCTTGCCGATCCCCTTGTTTTGCGTCTTCAATATACTGAAGCATGCTCCCGCTCCTTTCTTCCGTATGATATAGAAGTGCCTACTATCTATGGAAAGGTTACAGGTAAAGGTCAAAACAATAAAATACATATGACATTATGAGAAGGAGAGAAAAAGGCCTTCCTTTGCAGGACGGCCCTCTCTTTGTAAACATGAATCATGCGAACTATCGTTTTCACTCGATTTGTGTGATAAGGTCCAGCTTTATGGGCTCTTTAAAAGGTAGATCCATTTTGCTCCTTGGCATGTTTCTGCTTCTGCACCTGTCCCACTAACCCATAAAAGAACAACTCCATCAATTGATCCATACTCCTAGTTATGTGTTCTTGATTCGATGACTCCCAATGACGACCAATTTCATTCTTAAACATAGTGAAGTAACGCATCGACATCTCTTCTGTTTGGCCTTTATGGATATAACCCTCTTGCTTGCCAAGCGCGACAAACTTCTCAAAAAAGTGCACGACCTTCTGCTCGCTATAGCTCTCCATCATTTGCATCAATCCACTCAACTCAGAGGATGGGGCCTTTGGAAATTCATCCGCTAACATGTTTGAATTTTTGGCCTCCAACAGCATGATTTCTTTAGTTTTTTCAGGAAAAGACAGTTCCGAATCAAGAATGTTGTCATACACCACCAACTGCTTGTCCATCCAGTCCATCAATGTATCGGCATAGAGCTGTTCTTTTTTACTTATTAATCAGAATGGCCGCTTTGAGCAATCTTACGATTAATGCCGTAAATTCGGCATGCGTCATACTCGCTATTAACGGTTCCTGCCGTCAATCCGTCTTACGTTCACATTGCCATCTTTCGGTGAACGAATCGCAGAGAGAATTAATCCACTAGAATCTTAAGATCTTAATTAATGCTCTTCTCTTCCCTCATTTTGACACGACAAAACTGACAATAGTGCCTTGATTCGGAACACTCCGGATTTGCAATCCCTTGCCGTATAGTTGTTTCAATCGCCGATCCGTATTGTACAAGCCGATTCCCGCCTTTACGTCCAAGCGGCTGTCCAAGACGCGCCGTACAGTTTCCTCATCCATCCCTATACCATTATCTGTGACCGAAATTTCCGCCTCATGTTCTTTTGCGGTAATTCGGATATGAATTTCTCCGCCTTCAACACGGCTTAGCAGGCCGTGTCGTATTGCGTTCTCGACAAGAGGTTGGATGCAGAGCGGTGGAACTTGCAAATGAATTCTTGCATCCACATCCCAGCGAATGTTTATTCTGTCCTCAAAACGTTCCTTTTCGATATACAGATATGAGCGGACAAGACCAAGCTCATTCTCAAGCGGAACGAGTCGTTCCAAATTCCGAAAGTCAAAGCTTGCCCGCAAGTAATGGCCGAATTCTTCAAGCAACGCTCTCATTTTCTCATTATCGATTTCGCTGAGTGCGGCTATCGAATTAAGCGTATTGAACAGAAAATGCGGTTGAATTTGCGCCTGAAGCCAAGCCGCTTCCATGCGCAGTCTTTCGCGCACCGATTGCCTCAATTCAGTCAATGCCCGTACCCTGGATTTCAGTTCCAGCGCATCTACCGGTTTCCTCAAGTAATCGTTGGCTCCCGACAGGAATCCGGTATCTATATCTTCCGGTCGACTGCGGGCGGTCAAGAGCAGAATGGGTAGCTCCGTGACGGAAAAGCGCTCACGAATGATACGGGACAATTCGTATCCGGACATGCGTGGCATCATGATGTCGGTAATGATCAAATCCCATTCTCTCGTATTCAGTATGGCAAGTGCGTCACGCCCGTTTGCAGCCGTGACGACTTTATACTTTTCCGAAGTAAGGAGGTTGCTCAATATACTTAAATTGACAGCATCGTCGTCTATGACCAGAATGTTTGGCCGGTCTGAACCGGTCGCCGATTCCAGTTTGGAAATGTCACCGCGAAGTCCAAAGGAAGCGGAAACCACCGCTTCTGCATAAACACCCGATACCGGAGCAATCATAGCCTTCTCGTAATGTCGGATGGATGAATCGGATAACTGCAAGGTAAAGCTGAATACCGAACCATGGCCCGGAATGGAGTTAACCTCCAACGTGCTTCCGTGCAACTCCACCAACTGCTTGCATATACTTAACCCGAGCCCGAGCCCGCCTCCAATTGCCGTTATGCCAGGGTCCCCCTGCTCGTAGGGAGCAAACATCCTTTGCTGTGTCTCTAGATCTATCCCGATGCCGGTGTCGGCGACGACAATGCTCGCCTTACCGTCCTTGACCTCGCCCTTTATTATAATATGTCCTTGATCAGTATATTTCACCGCATTGTGAAGCAGGTTGAACAAAATTTGTGTAAGCCGGTTTTCATCGGCCATGACACTAGGAAAGTTGTCGGGAATGTCGCTGACGATGCGAATCGACTTGCCTTCCGTCATAAAACGAAGCATATCGGTTACACCGGAGGCGACTCCCTGAACGTGGACACTCCCTATATGCAAGCGGATGCCATTCTCCTGAAGCCGCGTCATGTCCAGCAGATCGTTAAGCATGTATGACATTCGCTTGCCTACGGAAATAAGCAGCTTCATGTTCTCTTTGTTTTTGTCGTCCTGATCTCTAATACCGTTATCCAGAACGGTTTGGGCGATGTTAAGGATGCCATGCAGCGGATTCCGCAATTCATGGGATGTGTTGGCCAGGAAATCGTCTTTCAGCTTGTCCGCTTTCTGAAGCTTCTCGGCGAGCTTCGCCGTTTGGGCGAAAGTATCGGAATAACGTTTGAACCAGAAAGACGCAAAAGCGAGGAACGCAACGATCAGGTCGATCGGATAATAGCCCATATCTAGCAGACTCTTGAGGTACCCTCCAATAATATTAGTCAAAACAGAGGTTAGACCAACGACCAAATAAATGGCGTTCTTATCGCTCTTCAGGGCCGTACGCAGCGAGAACATCAGACAGTACAAGCAAGCGAGCAAATCTATGGTGTAGTATACAGCTAATGCGCTCAGTGCGTACCTGGCTGGCAAAAACACAATCAGCAGTGTGGCAATCAAACAAAGCAAGGGGAACCAGCGGAACACTCTGTTTTCCGCATGCTCTGGCAAGAGACTTTTGGCAAACTGCAGTAGGAAGGCTCCTATTCCAATAAAGGACAGAAGAACGAGTTTAATGGACCACTCATAGTTGATGGCCGGCAGCCAAACTAGCAAAAGCTTATCATCGTCGAGCAGTGTCATGACAACGGCACTAACAACAAGCATAAAGAAGTAGATCAAAGCTTTTTGTCGGGTGCCGATCACATACAGAATAAGCGTATACAAGGCCTGAATCATCAGAACGACACATACGACTAACTGCATGTTGATGGAAAACCCTACTTCTTTGTCCACCGCAAGTTCACTGCCTAACTTGATTGATCCTACCACACCGCCTCGTATACTGTTGTCATAATTCGCAACTTGTATGACAATATCGATTTCGCCTGTATCGGCCTTGAAAGTAGCGGTATAAGGCATGCTTCGGGCTGTATACTGCTGTTTGATCTTTGCCGGCTGCCCCTCTCTCGCCAAAAAACGATCATTCACATATAGTTCAGACGAAGTACGCACGTTCGAAACGCGAATGCCATAGGTTAGATCATTATCCGGGTTGACATTGACGCGCAGACGATAGGAGCCATAGCCGTATGGCGAGTTGTTCTCGGATAAAGACAGGTTCCACGTTCCGGGAACATGAATGAACATTCTTCCCTCTTCGGATGAGATTGTGTTCGACTCGCTTTGCATCACAAACTTGCCGGGATAGAACTCCCAATCTCCGTCTACTGTAACCGTGCGATCCTTGGTGAAGTCGAAGCCGCGCAAATCCAACTCGCCCCGAACCGCACGAGGGTGCTCTGGTGACGCCTGAAGAAAAGCCCAGATGATTCGAATTAGCAATAAGGTGATAAAGAATGACCCTGTAACAAGGACCGCTTTTCTTTTTGTCATCATAATCCAACCTATTTCGACAAAACCAAAGTAATTCCTTTGATTTTAAATATTAAATCGCGAAAAATGGAACATAAGCCTAATGATTTCAAAATTTTTATATCTCAAGCTTATTTCCCAAAAGTAGCGATCGGACCATAAATAATTATCTAATAAACGTGCATCAATTTCTTATTGCTCCAAATCATACAAGGAACGATCCACGGCTTGAATATAAGGTGTCCAATCTCCTGTCGTGTAGAGGATAAGCTGGTGCATCGCACGTGTACATGCCGTATAGAAAAGCTTGCGTTCGCTTTCCCGATGATAGGTCTGCGAAGAAGCATCGTAGATCAGTACGGCATCGAATTCCACTCCCTTGGCAAGATACGCAGGAATGACATGCACTCCATTCTCGAAGGTAGGCGTCTTCTTCGTAATGAGCCGAAGCGTCTGACAGCCCACGTCTGTCAACGCTTCGTAGGCATCACAGCTCTCGGTCGCTGTCTTCGTAATGACGGCGATAGATTCGAAGCCTTCAGCTTGAAGGGCAGCAAGATCTGCCGCGATTCTTTCCACTCTTTTCTCACTGCTATCCGCCTTAAAGAGAAGCGGCTTCTTGCCACCTCTTTCGAAGGGCACGATCGCCTCCCCGTATGGCAGCAACAACCTCGTAAATCCAACAATTTCTCGGGTGGAGCGATAACTGCGAACGAGAAAGAAGCGTCTCGTTTCTCCTTCGCCATAAAGCCGTATAAGCGGCGAATCCATCTCGTGCAAGTTCGTCGCCTGCGTAAAGATCGCCTGGTCGAAATCACCGAGCACCGTCATTTGAGCACGGGGAAACAGCTTTTTGAGAAATTCATACTGAAACATCGAGTAATCCTGGCCCTCATCAACAAATACATGCCGAACCTCCGTATTGGTCCGAATACCCTCAATGAGTTCTTTTAAATACAAGTATGGTGTCGCATCCTCATAAAACAATTCGAGCTTGCTCAGCTTCTCTTTCGTTTGCTTGCATATTTCTGTCCAATCACTAGGCACTACGGTTTCATTCGTCATTTCCTGATAGGCGTTATTATCACTAAACAACTGATCATAAATACCAACCATATCTATAAATAACAACCGTCTCACATTTTGCCTCAGTGGTTTAAAGTTTTCTTTCACAACCATTCGGCGCAGCAGCTCTTCCTCCTGCTGGGCAAAATCAAATACATCGTCCTCTTGCTGGTGTTTATTGTTCATGATGTTATAGGCTTCGACATATTGCTCTGCAAACTCGAAGATCCCTTTGTCTTTACGCAAAAACTGATAGGCTGCCGCATATTGATCATTATCGAGGTAGTTAAGTTCCTCCTCCACCCAGCTTTCGTCCCGCTCCTTACGCTCCAGCATGACCAGCTCACGCATTATCCACTCCTGCAGTAAAACGACACGATTGACCAAGCGGATGGAGGGGTCGTAGCTGTAAAATTGCGATTTCATTTGCTCCGCGGTAATTAGTTCACGATCTCGGAACTGAATCGCCTGAAATCGCATGCCTTTCTGGCCGAGCCATAAGGCATAGTTTCGGAGAGCTTGAAGGAAAACTTCCGACGACTTATATTGAATCCCCTTCATTCTCGCCTCGTACCCCGGATCGGATTCTTCCGTCAGCACATATTCGAGCTGATCGAACGGGTCCTCCAGACGAAATGTCCGTCCAAGCCAATATTCCAGATATTCCTGAAAGGTCGTCTGCTGCATATTTTCCTCGCCAAGCTCGGGAAGAACGGTAGAGACATAGCTGTTAAACATCGGATTGGGCGAGAAAAGCACGATTTGGTCCGCTTTCAGCCTCTCGCGGTGTTTGTACAGCAAGTACGCCACACGCTGCAGTGCCGCAGAGGTTTTCCCGCTTCCCGCGGCTCCTTGCACAATGAGCATTCGGCTATTATCATTGCGAATAATCTCATTTTGCTCCTTTTGAATAGTTGCAACGATACTTTTCATCTGTGCATCTGCGCCTTTGCCAAGCACCTGCTGAAGCAGTTCGTCACCTATAGTTAAGCTCGAGTCGAACAAATTCTGAATCTGCCCGCCTCGAATCTGGTATTGCCTTTTCAGTTCCATCTTCCCAGCGACATGCCCTCCGGGTGTTTCAAAAGCGACCGCCCCTGGCGAATAGTCGTAGTATACACTCGCTATAGGTGTACGCCAGTCATACACTAGGAAGCTCATACCATCTGCATCGACGAAGGACGATACGCCGATATACACTTGCTCCTTGGATTCAAGACCATCCTCATGAAAGTCGATACGCCCAAAATAGGGAGAAGGCAGCAAGCGGTTCATACTCTTCCACTGCCTCTTCAGCTGCGCGTGGCTTCGTTCCCGTTCGGACAACACCGCAGACTGCTGCTTAATCGTTAAGAAGGTCTCTTCAAAATCTTCGTCTGTGCTCGTATCGACCGTAACCTCTTCCCAAAATCGTTTGCGGATGTCCGCCGCCTGATCGCGAAGCTGATCCACTTCAGGCTCTAGCTCAGCGATACTTGTTTGCAGCTGTTTCGTAACCATATCCAACCGTTCCTGCTCTTGCTGCCAATCTTTTGCATTCATCATCCTCCTGAACACGCTCCTTGTTAGTTTGGTCTGGAGAAGAAAAAGAACATTTGACAAACTGTAAATCCATGTGATAAGATAAGAGTGTAGATAAGATGTAATAAATCTGTGAACTTTACAAAAACTATTCAGTGGTTCATTAATATTAACATAGTCCTTCTTTGTACGCAATTTATTTATATAGTTGACCTCGGCAGCGTCTGCCGGGGTCTTTTTAATTTAGCTCATAACATCCCAAGGCCATTTCTCTAACGAACTGTATGATGCTTATTATGCAGAAAACGACTTCTGTTCCATTTTAACGAATCTTATTAACGTTATTGCATGCTTTGTAACGTGTTATGAGCTGCTTTTCTCGAAATAACGATTCTGGGGTTCGTTACATTTTTAATCCACTACAAATGGTTAGAATAGGACCTGCTAGGTTCGTAAGCTGTAAATATGCTAAGGGGAGGAAATCATTCTGCCTAAGCTTCATAAAAAAATAGGAGCTACTCCAATCGTAGATAAATCTACTTGGGACAGCTCCTTTTCTTTTGCAACGATAAAGAACTAACTTTTCAAAAAATCCGGTTTAATGAAATTAGGATTCGGGTATTTATAAAATCCTTCTCCGGTGGCTCTTCCAAGCTTTCCTTTATCTACGTACTCTGACTTCAATAGCGCAGCCACTTTCTCAAAATTTTGATCACCTGTAGCCTGCGCTTTTGCAAGTCCGATATTGTAAGCGGTATTGATGCCTACAACGTCCAAGATGGCAAACGGGCCTAGTGGCGCTCCTGTGGCTACCATCCATGTTTTATCAATCGTTTCTACATCAGCAACTTCTTTGACTAGGAGCAGCTGCGCAGCTTCCAATAGAGGAACTAATAAAGAATTCAAAATATAACCTGGCTGTTCTTTATGTAAAGGCAAAGCAACCATTCCGATGGTTTTCGCAAACGCAATAACTTCATCGAATACCTTCATATCTGTTCCCGGATGCCTCATGATTTCCGCCGTATTGTTTTTCCAAATCTCATTTGCAAAATGCAGCGCTAGAAACTTTTCCGGACGAGCTGTTGCATCCGCAAATTGGCTTGGCAATAAAGTTGAAGAGTTTGTTGCAAAAATCGTTTTGGCAGGAGCTGCCTCTCCCAACTTCTTGTAAAAATCAATTTTCATTTGTACGACCTCAGGAATGGCTTCAATGACAAGATCAGCATCTGCAACAGCTTGTGATAAATCAGAGCTGAACGAGATACGGTCATAAGCTGCATTTACCGCTTCACTCGTAGCCCCAAGATCTTCTTGATACCGCGGCTTCAAATTTACAATTCTTTCTTTGGCACGCTCTAGAGCCTCATCGTTAATGTCATATACAGATACATTAAACCCTTTGAAAGCAGTTTGGTACGCGATTTGGCTTCCTAATACGCCGCTGCCGGCAACGGTGATATTCCTGTAATTCATAACACTTCTCCTTCATTTGTTATAGGTCATATTTGCACATGCTTAATCGATCTTTAATATTCCCTAACTCAGGAAGCACATGCAAATAAAGCCTCGACCCTAACCCTGAAAGGTCATATTGCCTTCTATAAATAAACTTGTCATATGACAAAACTGGTGACAACGCACACTATTTGTAACTTGAATAATAATTTATATTTGATAGTGGCGTTAAATGATGCGGGAGAACTGCGTAAGTTTAGAGCCGCCAATCATTTTGAAATGGGAAAAGGGGAAGTAAAACGTGCGGATAGTCAAGAACATACGTAAAGGTTTATTGCTAGGTTTAGCTTTTGTGGTTATGGTAAGTTGGGGGTCTACCCTACATTCTTCAGAAGCTTACGCTGCTAGTGTATTACCTGTGAATCAACCTATTGAGTCCATTTATGAGGATGCAACCAAGATAGACTTTGATGATTGGGATGATGGTGTGTCCGGAGCTATTCCTATTGGATTTTCGTTTGATTTCTACGGGACAAAAAATGAACAGGTTTATGCTAATACCAACGGCCTCCTCATGTTCAACAATCCTACCAATGATTTCGGAACACCTGAAAGCTTAGAAGAACTGCCTTTGGAGAGTCCCAATCATTATATTACAGCTTTTTTGGCTGATCTTTCGCTAGAGCTGGATGGTACAGTCCTCTACAAAACGATTGGAGAAGCACCAAATCGGAAATTTGTATTACAATATACGAATATGCGCTTTTGTTGCAACTCTAATATGAACCCCTTCGGAACCTTCCAAGTCATCTTATATGAATCTACTAATGTTATTCAACTGCAATACCCTAATCTTATGGCCACCAATTCAGACGATAAAGAAATCAGAATCAGTTTAGCTAATAAATCATTTGGTTCAAGTGCCTTAATCGGAATACAAGAAAGTGACATTGGCGACTATGTAACGTATTCTCTGAGAGAGAAGAGCCTGACTGAGAAGCAAGCCATTCAATTTATTCCGGATGATCAAGGCAGCTATACAATGATTCGTCATGCTCAGTATGAGCCGATTTTATTGAATAATGAACTGTTTCCGGGTTATACCCACCTCATAGGTCCAGCAGATGGTACATTCGCTTCCCTATCTCCAACTTTCCAGTGGGAGACTGCTGCCAATGCCGTTTCGTATGAATTCATTTTAGGTAATGATCCTGAATTTAATTCTGGGTGGAGTATTGAACATATCGCAGAAAACAACTTAGATATGAAGGAATTCGAAATAGAGTTAAAAGAAGGAACAACCTATTATTGGAAAGTTGAAGCTATGAATGACGATGGTTATACAACTTACTCCAATACTTACCGTTTTGTAGCTTCCTCTATTCAGCCTGCAACTGTTGAAACGGACCTAGAGGTAAGTCAAATCAACTCTATGTCGGCTGTCGCAGGAGGAACAGTAACTTCAGATGGTGGCGGCGAGGTTGCCGAACGGGGAATCGTATACTCCACTCATCCGAATCCTACTGTAATAGATGGAAAATCCGCAGCTGAATTAGATGGGACAGAAGCCTTTTCTGTTCATCTCACAGGACTTCAATCCGCTACAATCTATTATGCACGTGCATATGTGATAAATGAAATTGGAGTAAGCTATGGTAATGAGGTTGATTTTAGAACATTGAGCTCTAGTGCAAGCTTGAAAACATTAACCTTAAGCAATGTGACATTAGATCAAACGGTAAGCGAAAATGTATACGCCTATACGGGCAATGTGCCTAACTCTTTGTCCAACATTACCATATCAGCTACGGTCAGTGATTCAACGTATGGCACTGTGACAGCAAGTGTATACAATAGTGCCAATGTACTTGTAGCAGGTCCGATTAGCTTAGCAAATGGAGAAACAAGCAGTGAGCTTCCCCTTAATGTAGGCAGCAATCGGATTGAACTATTCGTCATTGCTCAGGACGGCACTGGAACTAAATATACAGCAACGATAACAAGAGCTGCTCAAGACAATGGTACAGTAGACAATGGAAATAACGGCGGTGGTTCAAGCAACAGCTCCGAACCAGTCATCTCCACGAATGGGAGCCTAACGCTTCCTATTGGAAGAGCCGGCGAGGTTAGATTGGACAATGAGCTCATTATAACCATTCCAGCCAGTGCTAGTAACAAGGAGCTAAAATTAACAATTGAGAAAGTATTAAATTCTCAAAATCTGCTTAGCAAACATGAGATTCTCGCGAGCTCGATCTATGAGGTTCTAAAAAACTTCCCTGAAAACTTCAATAAACCCGTTACTTTGACGTTTGCATTCGATTCAGCCAAACTGAACAGTAATCAAACGGTCGCAATCTTCTACTTTGATGAAGTGAAGAAGGAATGGGTGAAGGTTAATGGCGGCAAAATTAACGGCAGCCATATTGCTGTAGAGGTTGATCACTTTACGAAGTATGCTGTACTCGTTGTAGACCAAGCAACGGGATTGCCAGTATCAGACTCGTCCAACTTTAGTGATACTACAGGACATTGGGCGGAAGCTCAGATTAAACAAGCGGTAAGCAAAGGGATCGTCAAAGGTTATAGCGACGGAACGTTTAAACCAAATGCTACAGTAACACGCGCTGAATTTGCAGTTATGCTGATGAATGCGCTAAAACCTGCCGACAATGATACAAAACTGAGCTTCACAGATCCTATTGCAGAATGGGCTCAGAAGGCCATTGCGCAAGCATCCGAAGCGAAGATTGTAAATGGCTATGAAGACGGCAGCTTCCGTCCAGCAGCGAGCATATCTCGGTCAGAATTAGCGGTTATGATGGCTAGAGCTGCTAAAGCAGATACAACAGCTGCTACAGTGACAAATTTTGCTGATGATAGCCAAATTCCAGCATGGGCAAAAGGTTCAGTAGCCGCAGTGAAGGAATTGGGAATCATAAGCGGACGCAGCGGCAACCTATTTGTGCCCAACGATACGGCAACAAGAGCCGAAGCAGTAACTATCATTATCAATTTGCTACAATTAAAGAAATAAGCATAAACAAGAACATGCCTAAGACCGTCCTTTGGACAGTCTTAGGCATATTTTAAATAATAGGTAGCTACAAAGCTTTACCTATCCTCTTTTTAACAAACACCAGTACTATTCACCGCAACCACAATCTTGCGTATACAGAAAATCTAGTCCTCTTTATTCAGCTTACTATACAGGTTGGCTAGCTGCTCCCGCTCCTGCTCAGTCAATTTGTCTAATAGATTTGTACGCAGCCGTTGCCCCTCCAGCTGTGCTCTTTTAAGAATATCTGCACCTTTGTCGGTAATGCCCAAATAAATAATTCGACGATCAGACTCATCCATTAATCTGACGACTAATTTCTTGGCGACAAGTTTTTCCGATAAATAACTAAGCGTAGGCGGGGTAAGCCCTAATATTTTTGCAATGTCCGATGGCCTGCTCTTTCCGTTTTGTTTAAGATGGCCGAGCACAAGCACATGAGAAACACCTAAGTCCTCATTGAATGACTTGTTCCACTGAATAATCATTTTATTGGTGAATTTATCCATGTTATGTATGAGATTGAAGATGGTTTGCTCTTCCATAAAGACCTCCTTGGTGCACATAAATGACAGCCCTTAATTAAAATTAAGGGCTGTCATCATATTACACATTATTGAGCTGAGTATCCACCATCAATTACTAACTCAGATCCTGTAATATACGAAGAATCATCAGAAGCTAAGAACAACGCTGCTTGAGCAATATCGTCAGGTTGGCCTAAACGCTGTAGAGGTGTGGCCTGGATTAAGCGGTCTAACAGGTCCTTTGAAGTGCTTAAAGCTTGTGTCATTGGTGTTTCAATGATCCCCGGAAATAGTGCGTTTACCCGGATGCCTTGACGCCCAAAAGCTGTAGCCGCCGCTTTAGAGATCGCGCGAACTGCACCCTTAGAGGCTGAATAGTGATTAAAGCCTTGGCCGATCAAAGCCGTGTACGAAGAAATATTAACGATGGAGCCTTTCTTTTGGGCTGCCATATAGGGAGTGACATGCTTCATCCCGGCAAATGGGCCAAACCCATTAATGGAGAGCATTTTCTGCCAATCCTCGATATTGATTTGCTCGTATGGTTTTTCAGAAGAAATGCCTGCGTTGTTGACGAGAATATCAATTTTACCAAAACGATCATGAACATCCTTTGCCAGCGCCTGCCAATCATCATCAGAGGCAACATTTAATTTCATACCGTAAACATTCTGTTTTTGACTTGCCAATTCAAGAGCTGCCTCATTAATGTCTGCGGCAATAACGATAGCTCCTTCTTGTGCAAACAGATTAACCATGTGTTCGCCTATACCCGATGCCCCGCCAGTAATAATTGCTACTTTATTGTCCAATTTCCCCATATCGCATTCTCCTAACGTAATTTGATTGATCTGCTATTTGTTCCTATCATTAAAACCGCATAGCGAATTTCTATAATTCATGTCAGCATATTTTGGCTGGCCGCTTCAGTCGCAATCTTCAGCTGTCATGGATGCTGTGCCAGTTTCATATATTGCTCGAAATCAGGGACGGATGGGTTTGCAATATAATGCCCTCCCTCAACCTGAATCGTCTGTCCCGTAATAAATCTGGATTCATCTGAAGCCAGGAACAGGACGGTATGTCCAATATCATCCGGTTCTCCGTGATAAGGCAGTGCGTTATATTTAGCGAAGATATCCAATACCTCCGAGGGCATATTATTTTTAGCAGCTGGCGTCAAAATCAATCCAGGTGCTACTGCATTACAACGAATGTTATTCTTCCCATATTGGGTAGCGATATATTTGGTAAGATTTATAACGCCTGCCTTCGAAGCTCCGTATGCAACCCGAACTTGATCTCCATGAAAACCCGCCATAGAAGCTGTATTGATAATCGAGCCTCCACCAGCATGGATCATATGAGGGATAGCGAATCTGCAGCCGAGTAAGACACTCTTTAAATTAACATTCATAAGCCGATCCCACTCATCCAGATCAACGTTAACAACATCTATATCCTTCTTCAGGTTTGTCGAGCCGACATTGTTGAACAGGCTCGTGATTTTACCATATTGTTGTACCGTAAATTCAACTGCTTCCTTAATGGACACTTCGTCCCCGGCATCAAGAAATACGCTTACGGCTTCGTCGCCTTGGATTTTAATATTTTCGGCAGCTTCTTTGGCCCCCTCAGCATTAAAGTCGGCAATGACTACTTTTGCTCCCTCTTTTGCCATCAAGTTAGCTGCGGACAAGCCTATGCCTGAAGCTCCTCCAGTGATAAGCGCCACTTTCTCGTTCATTCTTCCCATTATTCGTAAACCCCTTCCTTAGAGACACTCACGATAAAGTAATATGATTGCATTATATTTAGACGTCTAACTATTTGATGTCTAAATATTATCAAATTAATAATTATCGTGCAAGGGTACAATTTGGTATCGTAAATTTGCACTTGTGTGGTTGTATATTAGTGCCTTCCTCGGCAGAATAACGTCCTTTTATAAGTAAATATTGACTTTCCTGCTAGGGTAAGGTTTATGTTTATGATAAGTTATTCCGGCCGGAGTACTCTATGAAAGGATGTTCCAAATGAGAATCAGCGAATTCGCACAATTAAATAAGGTTACCGCGAAAATGCTTCGACATTACGATGAGGTAGGGCTTCTAAAACCATCAAAAATCGACCCTTTCACTGGCTATCGCTGCTATGACCCTGAGCAAGCTCATTATTTAAATTGGATCATCATACTTAAAAATCTTGGATTCTCTCTGCATGAGATCAAGGAAGCTTTAATCGCACCTACCGAAACCTCAAAAATTATTAACCAGTTGATACGCAAGCGCATTGAGATTACCTCTGCTTTAAATGAGCAAATACAGAAGAAAATCGCAATTGATCGACTCATCTTAATATTGGAGAAGGAAGGGTTTAATATGGATAAACAAGTTCATTTGCTAAAAATCGAACAAACGAGCGTCCATGAAATCAAAAAGAACATTCCCAATATGGAAATGTTTCTGGAAACAGCTGCTAGTATCACGGAATTATGCGCAGAAAATGATGATATTGCCGTTTTTCGATTTGACATCAGCCACTTCAAGCAGGTCAATGATGATTTTGGCTTTGATGTTGGTGATCGTGTCATTGTCGCTTGTTTTCAAATCATTGAATCTAATATCAAAGCTTTTTTAAGTCAGGCAGCCATTGGCCGTGCTCATGGCGATGAATTCGTTGTATTTGCCAAAGCCGGAAAGGAAGAAATCCAAAAAACTGCCCAAGCTATTATTGATGATATGATAAACTTTGATTTTTCAAGTATTGGCTGCAACAAAAACATGGGCTGCTATATCGGTGGATTAGTCGCAAATTCCAAAAATGTTACCAATATACGGAGCATTATCGAAGACTCCATCGAAGTTATTAACCATGCAAGAAAAATAGGGACAAACGCCATCGCGATAGAATCGTACAGCATATGAACGTATATCAGCCCTTTTGCTTTACGCAAAAGGGCTTTTTTAAGTCGATATGAATAGATGTTCTACTTACTATTCGTTCTCTATTGTTTTCAAAAAAGAAAGCACCGCAGCATTCATCTGCTCTAGCCCCGGTTGTTCAATTGGAAAATGGCCTGCCCCTTCTAAAGCTACATATTCCTTTTTACTTTTTATTTTTTCAAAAAATGGTTTGCTGAAGCTATACGGAGTCATAGGATCCAATTGAGGATGGACGAGCAAAACCGGACAAACATCAAAATGCTCAGGTTTTATTGCCGGTTTCATATTTAAGAAAGTTCTTAATAAGCGTAAAGGGATCTTCGTTCCTGCGGCATGAGCATCATTCATAATAAGCTTGGTCAATTCGACATTGTTCGTAATTAATTTCATACGAGATACACGATTAACAGAGATATGTAAGGAATCAAACAGCTTAGGAAAACTGTCCAACGAAAATTTCCCCAACCGGCTAATGAGTTTGTTAGGAGCTAATTGATCACGAACGCTGGAATCACTCGTATCAACAAATGTTGTTGCAATTAATCCTTTCACTTGCCTACTCTGTACAGCGGTGTGATAAGCTAACATGCCTCCTATACTAGTACCCAGCAAGATAATCGGTTTACCGTCCCGCTTCAATTCTTCATCAATCAATGCAGTAAGGATGTTAATCCAAAGCTGATAATCTAATTGTTTTACCGATTTTGCATAGCTTAAGCCATACGGCGGCAGATCCGGAGATACCACTTCATAACCATATGTTTGCAATATTCGTGCATATGGGGCCAACAACCTGCCATTCCCGCCAGCGCCATGGATGAAAATAATTTTTAATTTTGCATCCGGAGCAAGCATTCGATCCAGATGAATATGAACATTGTTCCAAGTCATCCATTCTTCTTTTGGCAATCCGTTTTCATTTATCTGCATTTCTTCAGGAAAAAACTTCTGATATTGCTTCCAGTAATCCACCGATTGATTATAGGTTTGAGGCGTATTCATGAATTTATAAATCCCTCTTCCTTGATTTAAGTCAATGACCGGTCATATTCCTCCTAGTTAAAATGAAAACAATACAGGATCTATAGGAGGCTTTCTTATGACTATCACCGTACAAGAAAAATCAAATCAGCGAACTGCTGCACTAACGGCTGGCATTTCACTCATCATCATGACTCTTGCCTCATTTTTTTCCTATGGCTTTGCCCATGGGAGCCTTATTGTGGAAGGCGATGCCAGCACCACATTCAACAACATCGTAGCATCAAATAACCTTTTCAAAGGCGAAATCTTTGGCTGGGTCATCATTATGATTTCTGACATTCTAGTCACCTGGGCTTTTTATGTGTTCCTAGAGCCATTGAATAAAAGCCTTTCCTTGCTAGGTGCATGGCTCCGTCTTACCTATACGACAATACTCGGTATTGCCATTTTAAACTTGATTCTTGTATTTCTGCTCTCGAAAAATACAGACCAGTCGGTCTCATTCAACATCGAACAAACGCAGTCACTTATGATGCTATTTCTTGAGGCATTCCAATCGATTTGGTCTATTGGTTTGATCGTTTTTGGCGGGCATTTGTTCATTGTGGGCTATGTGGCTTTAAAATCAAACCGTATTCCTAAAGTGATCAGCATTTTATTGCTGCTTGCTTCAATAGGCTATATCGTCGTTCACCTTAGCAAAACGTTTCTTTCACAATACGATGGGGTAATTGATGTACTTAATGTCGTATTTATGGCGCCAATGATTGCAGGAGAGCTAGGCTTTGGAGTTTGGCTGCTGCTCAGAGGAGGAAAACTTCCCAAAAGTGAAAAATAGCTTCCTTAACTATCGCTGGTGTTGACCCGTTTCTTGATTCTGCTTAATGACTCTGGCGTTATGCCAAGATAGCTTGCCAATTGATGTTGGGGTACACGATCGACGAGATGAGGCCTTTTTCGTAATAGCGCTTTGTAGCGTTCTTCAGGTGCAGAAGCAATGAATGATGTCAACTCATCTTGCACCTCACCCAGATTTTCTTCTACCATTATGCGTACCATTGATTCGAGTTGTAAGTGTTTATTGAACATGCCTTTTTCATCATCGAGCTCCCCAACCACCAATATACAATCTTCAAGGCAAGTTAAGGTGTACGCGGACGGCTTATTTTGCTGATGACGATTAAAAATCGATACGGCTTGCTCTTCTGTGAAAAAATTCGATGTAACCTCTTTTCCCGCTTCATCTATTAAGTGCTGTCTGACAATGCCCTTCAGCACGAAATAACACTTTGTGGGAACATCTCCTTGTCTAAGGAGTACTGTTCCCTTTTTATATTCCTCGATAAGGATGTCATCAACGATAGCCTGTTGTTCCTCATCGCTAAGAGACGTGAATTTAGTCATATACTTAAACAATATGCTTTTCATTTCGTTATCCTTTCATCAGTACCGCTTTACGGTTCAGCATATCATCTAGAAAGCCAATTTTAAAGCGCACCTGCCCTTAAAATAATTCAAAGCGCCTTGCTTGCTGCAACCTTATTATTGGGGATTCGAAGCTTCCGTTTATGGGTCGTAAATAATATGAAGTACCCCAGCGTTACGAGGATACAGATTAGAATGTCAACGGCAATCAGGTTCTGATAACTCCCAAAATAATCGAAAGATAAGCCTCCGATTAATGCTCCCACTATACCGCCTCCCTGATGGAATAGAAGAAGGACTCCCGTATGTTTTCCTTTCCCTTTTGCAAATTCATTAATGACAAGGATTCCTCCGGGTACTGCGGTTAAATAAGTAATTCCAAACGCAATTGCAAATACAATGGGTGAGCTTCCCAAGTGCATGAAGAGGAAAATAAAACCCAAAATACGTATGCCATACAATATGGACATCATCATTAATTTATTGTATCGATCTAGAAAATAGCCGCAAAAGAGAGCCCCCGTAATTTCCATAATGCCAAGTATACTCATGGATAAGGCGAGCATGCTTGGTGACACTTCTGCCAACTGATGTATAGCTACCAAGTTCATTTCGACGGAACCCATATTAATACCGCAGGTAAACAGCGCAATAGCGACAACGACAAAGATAGGAAGATAGACAAATTTCTTAGGTGATGTTGTTACTTTAAGTGGTATATCATGCTCTACGACCTCTACTGGATGATCCGTTTGAGCTTTATTTATATTTTGCTGTTGAGAGCTCTTAATTCCAAGCCAAATAACAGGTAATGTCACAACTATTCCTAGGGCAAAAGAAGCCATAAAGGCATCCTTCCAAGTCAGCCATCCCGCGGATACGAAAATTGGCGTAATAATCGCTAATCCTACAGAGGAAGCACTCCCAAGCAGTGCCATTGCTTTAGCACGATGATGCCTAAACCATTCAAACATCAATATATAACTTGTCGTCAGCCCAATACCAGCTAAACCAGAGATTACACCATATCCAATGAAAAACAAGATAGGCTGGTTCCCTAACACGACAACGCCAGTACCCAAGGTACTCAAGACTGCACTTATAAACAATATCCTTTTTGCACCGTAACGATCTACAAGCCAGCCACCCAAAGGAGCGCATATCGCTGTAATTAATAAATTAGTCGACCATGCCATCGAAATAAATCCCCTGCTAATCTGTAAATCCATTGCTATTTGCACCTGAAAAAAAGACATGCTGAACCTGGTCAATGCACCAATAAATCCAATAATCCAAAGAGACCCTAATCCAATCCATGCATAGCTGGATTCCTTAAACCATGTTGTGCCCATTATCGTTTCACCCCTGCCGCTCATAAAAGATACCGTTCGGTATCTTTTATGATAACATAGATGTTATGTTTTGCAAGAGTGCAAATTCGTTTGATATACTACGTGTACAAATACAGTTACGTACGAGGGGGATGACGATGGAGAAAGGTGAAAAGACACGCCATTACATCATAACGAAAGCCGCTGAACTTTTTAACCAAAAGGGATATTCGGGCTCATCCTTATCTGATATAACAGAGTTGACAGGCATTAAGAAAGGCGGCATTTATCGTCATTTTTCCAGTAAAGATGAGATTGCATATGAAGCCTTTAGTTATGCCGGGCGTATTGTTGGGGCTCAGCTTGCTCATGCAATCAGTCAGCAGGAAACGGCCTCTGGCAAGCTGCTGGCATATTTAAATATATACGAGAAAGTCGTTGAAGCGCCTCCCTTCATCGGGGGCTGCCCCCTCCTCAACACTGCTATCGAAAGCGACGACAGTCATCCAGGCCTACGCGAGAAAGCCCAGCAAGCATTGCAAGGTACGCTGGAAGCCAAAAGAAAAATTATATCCGAAGGTGTGCAAAGCGGTGAGTTCAAAGAAGACCTTGATATAGAGGCGCTGGCTACCTTCTCCCTTTCCATCATGCAGGGCGGCATTATGATGAGCAAGCTTGAAGGCAATAATCGGCATATCCGGATGAATATTAAGAGCTTTGCTGCTTATTTAAAAACAGCATGCTTACGCGAATCCAGTTAGATGATTTCAAGCCAAAAAAGAGCCTCGTGAGTAGTCACGAGGCTCTTCTTAATAATTTGTAATGAGCAAACATTTAGGAAACTTGACTACCGTTATTCCTTACGCCTCAACAGCTGTTTTTCGGTTCAGAGCTATTTTAGTTTCTTCTACTTCCTCGGCTTGCCCTACACGCTTAATGAAGAAGGAAAGCACCAGACCTACTACTCCGATTCCAATGATGACAAGATACGCATCGTTAATACCTTGAATAGAAGCCTCCATCATAATATGCTCCTTCGAAAAATTAGCTGCGTCGCCTGCTGCAGAGATATCTAGAAGATGTGCCTTTGTCCGGCTAGCCATAACCGTAACAAGCAGAGAAGTACCTATTGCGCCAGCTACCTGCTTGATGGTGTTGGATATCGCAGTACCGTGCGCATTTAATCTTGCAGGCAGTTGGTTCAGACCCGCCGTAGTGATTGGCATCAGGAACATCGCCATACCAAAGCGCCGACCTGTGGACATCAGCACTAAATACGTATAGCTAGTCGAATCGGTCAGATTAACGAAGCCGATCGTTGTGATAATCGTAATAGCCATACCGATGATGGACAGCCATTTTGCTCCAAACCGGTCGAATAGCTTTCCTGTTATCGGCATCATTAGTCCCATTAGAAGCGCGCCAGGGAGCATAAGCAAGCCTGACTCCAAAGCGGTGTATCCACGTGCACTTTGCAAATAGAGTGGAAGCAGCATCATATCTGCATACATGACCATGGTTACAGCAATATTAATAATGGTGGTTAGGGAAAACATGCTGTATTTAAAAGCTCTTAGATCCAGAAGCGGATCCTTCGAAATCAGCTGTCTCCATGTAAACAAAATCAAGGCAACCACACCCGTAACAAGCGATGCAATCACTTCTGCGCTTGACCAGCCTTTGCTTCCAGCACTGCTGAAGCCATAAAGAACGGTACCAAATCCGACTGTTGACAGAACGACACTCAAAATATCAATTTTAGGATAGGTTCGTTCAGCTACATTTTTCAGGAAAATATAAGCAACTACAATAATGAGGACGACAATTGGAAGCATTCCATAAAACATCGTACGCCATGAATAATGCTCCATGATATAACCAGCGACTGCTGGTCCAATTGCAGGAGCAAAAATAATAGACAATCCAACCATTCCCATAGCAGCTCCGCGCTTATCCGGAGGAAATACGGTCAGAATAACATTCATTAACAGCGGCATAATAATCCCCGCTCCAGCGGCTTGAATAAGGCGGCCAGTTAGCAAAATGTCGAAGTTAGGCGCAACTGCCGAAACAATCGTACCAACGAGAAAAATGATCATGGAAGACTGAAACAGCTCACGGGTCGTAAAACGCTGCATTAAGAATGCAGTGATTGGAATAAGTACCCCGTTAACCAGCATGTATCCGGTTGTCAGCCACTGCGCTGTTGACGCCTCAATGCTAAAGTCAATCATCAACTCTGGCAGCGCAACGCTCATTATCGTCTGATTCAGAACTGCGATGAACGCACCCAGTATCATGACAAACAATAAGGGACCTTTCTTAATTGAATTACTGTCAAAAGCTAAACTTGTACTCATGATGTTCAATCCCTTCAAATTGTTCGTGAATTTAATAAACACTTTGTAGTATAATAAACTCAATGTAAAAGATTATAATTACATCGCGCCTAATTTACAAACTACAGATTTTTTGAAAATGTTTATTAGTTTACAGATCATTAGATTCTGTCGTCTATACCGAGAATAAACTACATAAATAACTATTCTTGTCGTTTAAATCATTTGTAGGGAAAGGAAATGAGTACCTATGTCAACAACATCACCGCGAATGGATCCACGTGTACTTCGCACGCGTCAATTGATTCGAGATGCCTTTGTAGATTTGCTGCAGGAGACGGATCTAGAAAAAATAACGGTGAATCGTATTGCGGAACGCGCGACCATCAATCGTGTTACTTTCTATCTTCATTACCGAGATATTCCGGAAATGCTTGAGAGATTATCAGACGACATGATTAATGAAATACATACTATTCTTCATGACATTCGAAATCAGCCTCGTTCTACTGATTTGGATTGGTCCATTCTGCTTAAAGTGCTCGAGCATATTGCTGAGAACTCTAAGTTTTATAAGGTTCTGCTCGCTTCGCAGCGCATACCAATCTTCACGGATAAGCTTTCGAATTTAATTGTTGATCTTATCACCAGCAGAAGAGAGTACCAAAACAACAACTCATCTAAACCGGCCGTAATCGTATCCAAAGATATTGCAATCTGGTACGGCTCCTCCGCCTTTATTGGTACAATTGTCTGCTGGCTTCGCAATGATATGCCTTATACGCCGCTTTTTCTCGCCAAGCAGCTTTCTCAGCTATTCCGTTTGCATCAAAATACGGACCAGCTCGTAGATCTGGAATAACTTCTCCGAAAACATAAATAAGCTCTCAGTAGAACTGATTCGTTCGACTGAGAGCTTATTTATGTTTTCAGTATTGTTGCTTTAAATGCGATATGGTTGCGAACACATCAACACTCCATCACCTTTTTGTCTTGGACAGCATGTAGTTTTACCATCGCTAATCGCGCAATGGGTTGAATGACTAAGCTCTCTGCAATTAGTACTATTAAGAAGTTTCTTGGCCAGTTGGTTAAGAAGTTGCTAAAAATTTCTGAACTTAAACCGTTTCCTACAATATGACCAATAAGCGTCATACAAGCTGACATTCCTAGTACAGTAAATAAGATACGGAACATAATTTTGGTATTAAAGCTGTCCGTAGGTTCAGTAAATTTATCAACCAATTTTTCGGCGATACGGCCAATAAACACAGGTTCCAAAATCATGACAATAATCCACATGATTGGTAACGTTTTAAGAATCATGAAGGCAACTTCTCCATTAAATTCTCGGGAAGCTAAAATTATATTTAATGACGTCATAAACAGAACGGTCAATGTACAAATAATTGCACCATACAATGCTCCCTCTTTTCCGTTTCTCGGCAATCTTGTTTCTAAGTTCATTCTTTTCTTCCTTTCAAAAGACATTTCTTTGTTTAATCATTCGATAAATACAGATCAGATACAGTCAACATAACTAATTTTCTGTATTAAAGGTCTTCAATACATTTGGCAACATTTTAGCGATCGTTTTTAAGGGAGCTGATGATTTTTGCGTTAAACAAAGCAGCATAGCACCTTCGATTGTAGCAGTCATCATCAAGGCAATAGCAGCAGCTGATTCATCAGAATAACCTTCAGCTATAAGTTTCACATAGTAAATATATTGAATATTTTCATACAGCACACTGCATGCTTTGCGGACAGGCTCACTCACTGTGGCCATTTCACTGACAATACTGCTAAATGTATAACCGGTAATCGTACCTTCTGTTTCTAAGTTGTGAATTAGTTTTTCGATCATGCCTTGTGTGGCTTCTATGGTTGATGGATACCTTCTAAAAATATTTTCGATATCTGTCGTAATGGCTTCGTTTAAAGCTTGCAAACAAGCAATTAACAGCTCTTCTTTACCATTTGGAAAATGATGATACAGCGCTCCTTTTGTAACGTTGCAGACTTTTAAAAGTTCATTCAGACCTACACTTTTGTATCCCTTTTGCTGAAATAGGACGGTAGCCTTCTCAATGATTAGCGATTTTGTATGCAATTTAAAACACCTCCCCCAAAACCATACCGACTGGTCTGTTTGGTATTATAACAAAATATTTATCCCCGATGTAAGTGTTTTTTTACACTTCATTCCGAATATTTTTGCGCCGGACGCCTTTCGCTCTTCCGATATGCCTTCGGCGACATTCCATTCCACTTTTTAAATACCTTGTTGAAATAGCTTTGATCGTTGAAGTTCAGCCATGCTGCGATATCGGTAATCGGGTAATCGGTCAGTGTGAGCAGCCTCTTCGCTTCCTCAATCCGTTCACGCTGGACATACTCGGAAATAGTCAGTCCAACCTCCTTCTTGAACAAGCTCGACAAGTAGTTGGGGCTAAGATTCGCACTCTCGGCTAGCCGTTCAAGAGTAATGTCACCGTATAAATGGTTAGCGATTTCGTGAAGACTATCCTGTATTGCGGGTGAGTAGTGACCCCGGCGAACCTCCGAGACCCGGTCAACGAAGTCGAACAGCACCTCGGTCATGATGGCGCTTATTGCTTGCAGCGTATCCTTCTCTTCCAGCTGCTGAATATAGAAATCACTCAGCGTAAACGCATCCTCCTCGTGCATTCCTCCTTCAATTGCAGCTCGGCAAATCAGGGCGATTCCCGTAATCATCAGGTTCTTCTCGCTTCGAATCCTGCTCCGCTTGGCCAGCACGCCAAACTCGTCCTCGGCAATAATGGATTCCATGACGAATGTTCTTATTCTCTCCCGCTCTCCGCTACGCACATAATGCAGCATGACACGCTCATGCGACAGGTTGGCGTGCAGCATACCGCTGCGACGTCTTCGCGACAGCTCAGCATCCGGCTCTTTCTTCTCCACAACCGGTTCCTGCATCGACATTGCATCCGCTAGAAGACTGATCGACGAATCAACGAGCTGCCTGCGAAGTACATAATAAATCATTCGGCTACATGCGGCTATGCGCTCCGTGGAGAGCAGCGCAATCTCTTCGTACAACTCCAGCAAATGCCTCCGGTTATCAATGGGGAGGGAGCTTATGGTCTCGTTCCATTCACCCTCTTGCGGCTTCTCATTCATGTACGGACCAACGACAAGCGTACCAGTAAGCTGGTTCTCATCCATCGCATTCACAAAAAAATATTGGAGACGTGATCGGGTAAAATGAACCGGCTGCTCTGCAGCATAAAGCGCATAAGCGTAGCCGGCTACCTGTTCACGAATGGATGTAAAGTAAGGATTAGAGTGAAGCGAACGGTCTACAAACTCCGCTTCAATTGTCCGACCCGGATGAATGATAAATACAGGGATTTCAATCACATCAGAGAGAAGCTGGCCAAAAACAACCAGCTCAGAGAGCTTATTCATACGAACCTCCATTGGGTACGATTAAGGTTAAAAAAGTAGATGATAAGAAAGTACTACAAATCGTTGAAAAATACAATTTTCAAAAATGAAAGCGCATTACAATGAAGAAAGCAAAGATCCTTTGCTATTACACTCGAAAGGGATGAACTCATATGTTGGAAAATAAAATAGCTATCGTTACTGGAGCAGGGAGCGGCATCGGCCGTGCAAGCAGCTTGAAAATGGCCAGCAACGGCGCAACGATTGTCGCTGTTGATTTTAATCAGGAATCCGGTCAAGAGACGGTTCGAATGATTCAGGAACAGGGCGGCGAAGCCATCTTCGTACCGGCCGACGTGTCAAAAAGCGAGGATGTTCAGCGTTATGTAAAAGCAGCCGTCGATACTTACGGGCGTATCGATATTTTCTTCAACAATGCCGGCGTTGTACAGAAGTTCTCGAAGCTCGCGGATATTGATGAGAACGAGTTCGACCGAATTATGAACGTTAATGTCCGGGGCGTCTTCCTCGGCATGAAATATGTATTAAAGGTAATGGAGGAGCAAGAAAGCGGAACGATCATTAATACCGCTTCGACAGCTGGGGTCAAAAGTGAGCACAGCGCATCCGCTTATTCCGCAAGCAAGCATGCGGTTGTCGGCCTGACGAAAGGTGCGGCAATCGAGTATGTGAAAAAMGGTATCCGTATCAACGGCATTTGTCCAGGTGGTGTGGAAACGGCTCTGACGAAGAGCGTAGAACAGGCTTTCATGTCCGGTGGATATGTGCCAGAGGAAGTCGGAAATATGCGTATGGGCCGCTATGCTAAGCCGGACGAGCTGGCGGAGGTCGTCACATTCCTTGCTTCCGATCGCTCCAGCTACATGACGGGCTCCATCGTACTGGTCGATGGTGGGCTGACACTTTAAACGAATGAGAATGCGTCTTTGCTGAATTCAAACCGTTCAAAGTATACGCCAATAAGGTTCCCCCCATCCAGACTATAGTGAAAATAGGGCATCCCCAATACGGGTATGCCCTATTATTCTTGGCTTTACAGTTGTAACTCCGTCTACTCTTCTTCCCCCAAAAACGACCCCAAGCAGCTATTTTTTCAACTTTGATATAACCATATGTTTGAAACTGTCATGACCGCTGGCAGCGCTGTTTCATCCACCGCCACATTGTCATACCAGCCCCCAACAGCAAGGTTAAGCACCAAATAAAAAGGCTCGTCAAAGGGCATAATGCCCGGCTCCATAGGGCGCTCGGCGAAGCAATGCCCATCTACCAGCCACCTTATGGAGCCAGCATCCCATTCCAATGAATAATCACGGAATTCGTTAATGGTTCCCTGTTCAAGCTGGTAGGAGAACTCATCGGTAACCTTATGGTCCCAATCCTTCCCGTAGTGCAGCGTTCCGGATACTTGCCTCGGCAAGCGGCCTTTAGCTTCCATAATGTCAATCTCGCCAGAGGCAGGCCAAGGACCGTAAGCCTGATGCTGCGGGAGCAGCCATATGGCAGGCCATAACCCCTGTCCCACTGGCAGCTTTGCGCGAACGATAAGCTTTCCATAGCAAAAGGAGAGGTGGTCTTTTGTATCTATACGGGCCGAGGTGTACGCAAATTGCCGACCGTCTTTTTCAATGGCTTCACGTCGCGCGCATAGGTTTAGCCCCAATTCATCGATATATAGATTGCTAGCATGTTCGGTATAAAACTGCTGTTCCCCATTGCCCCAGCCCGGATCTATTGGTTTGCCATCGTTATCAAGCAAATCGTTGCCAAGGCGAATGTTCCATGCGCTCAAATCGGTGTTTCTATTTAAAAAATCCTGCTCCCATAAAAGCTTGCCCATCCCATGCACACTCCCTTCATTTATTCACAGCATACTTAATTTTGACGCCCAGTCAAACAAATCCAAAAAAATGGGATAGGGTCAAAAATCATGGCCTTTTTTTCCTAGGTCTATTTTCATACGATGAAAAGGAAGGGGGTGCAGAACATGTTTCAATACAGGACGGGACAAATAAAAACTTTTTTTAGGCAGTGGCAATTGCAAAGCATGGTAATACCAGGAATTATATGGATGTTCATCTTTTGTTATATTCCAATGTTTTGGCTGATTATTGCATTTATGGACTTCAGTATCGCCAAGCCCATGCTGCAATCACCCTTTGTAGGGCTGAAACACTTTCAAGATTTTATTACGGATGATCGTTTTTGGCGCTCGATCCGCAATACTCTAGGGATGAGCAGCATCAAGCTGCTGCTAGGCTTTCCCATTCCCATCTTTTTCGCCCTGATGCTTAATGAAATACGGACGATTCGATTTAAGCGCACAGTACAAACCATTTCATACCTGCCACACTTTATTGCCTGGACCATTTTTGGCGGCATTATGCTCAATTGGCTGGGCGAGGGCGGTGTAATCAATCAACTGATGATGGCGCTCGGACTGCAGGATCGCGAAATTCTGTTTAATAGTGACGCTAAATATTTTTGGTGGATTACCTATTTCTCCGATACGCTGAAGGAAACGGGCTGGAGTGCCATCATTTATATCGCAGCAATCGCTGGCATTGATCCAGGGCTATACGAGGCAGCGGAGCTCGATGGCGCCAACCGTTGGCAGCGGATGTGGCATATTACCATTCAGAGCATACGTCCTACCATCGCAATTTTGTTCATCCTCGCTGTCAGCGGGATACTAGGCAGCAACTTTGAACAGATCTTTATGTTGAAGAACAACATGAACATGAAGATGGCCGAAAGCCTGGATTTATACATCTATAATATGGGCTTGGTATCTGGGCGCCATTCCTTCTCAACAGCCGTCTTGTTTGTCCGCTCCATTGTGGCGTTAGGACTATTATTTTTAGCCAATTACACATCCAAGAAATTAACTGGCGACAGCATTTTTTAAGAAAGAGAGGGCAGATACATGGAAAGACGCAGAAGATTGCGGCGAATTGGAGTATTTGAGGTGTGCAATGCGCTGCTGATGCTGGCAGTTTGCTTCATAACGCTGTACCCGATGTGGTTTGTATTTATAAATTCGCTTAATGCACCGGAGCAAGCCATGCTGGGCACCGTAAACTGGTTTCCAGAGGAATTTTCACTAGCCAGCTACAGTGTTGTATTCAATGATAAAAGTCTAATGCACGGCTTCTACATTACTACGCTGCGCACGGTGATAGGAACAGCGGTACATGTGTTATTTACCGCCATTGTAGCTTATGGAATGAGCAAATCCAACTTAATCGGCCGCAAAATCTATCTCAAAATCGCCTTGATTACGATGTTGTTTTCAGGCGGCTTAATCCCTTCCTTTATTCTGATGACCAAGCTGGGCCTTTACGACAGCTTTTGGGTATTCATCATCCCGGCTATGTACACTTTTTTCAATATGGTTATATTCATGAGCTTCTTCCGCACCATTCCCGACAGCTTAGAGGAATCCGCAAAGGTAGATGGTGCTTCTGATTATGGCGTTCTGTTTCGAATCGTATTGCCTAACAGCATGGCCGTACTGGCTACCATATCGCTTTTCTCAGCCGTCTATCACTGGAATGATTATTACCAGGGTGTGATCTACATCCGCTCGCAGGATCAGCTGCCTATGCAAACCATACTGTACAAAATCATTGCGGAGAACTCCATGTCCTTCATGCAGCAGCAAGCCATGGCTCAATTCGGCGCAAGACTGCCTGGCAACTCCATCAAATTTGCATCGATGATGGTGGCAACGCTGCCAATTCTCGTGTTCTATCCCTTTATTCAGCGCTATCTGGTCAAAGGCGTAATGATTGGCGCGATTAAAGGGTAAGTGCTGTGCGTTTCTCTAAGCGATCGTTAGCGAGGCGTATGGGACCTATAAAAAAACAGTAAAGAAAGGGTGTTCATATCATGAAGCACAACCTCATCAAGCTAAGCATGGTAATTGTTTTAGCCGTAATACTTACATTAAGCTTGGCCGCATGTACCAAATCGGAGAATAACGAAAATAAGCCGACATCAACCCCTGCGGAAAGTACCGAGCAGCCACAAGGCGAATCAACGCCGAGCCCCGAACAGCCTGCTTGGCAGCTGGATACCAGCCCAGTCGAACTCTCGTGGTTCGTAGGCGCATCCTGGTATGCCCACAGCTGGGGAGAGAGCTTGACTTCCAAGTACGTAACCGAAAAAACAGGCGTCAATATTAAGCTCGAAGTTCCTTCTGGTGAAGCGAATGAGCATATTACCTTGATGATGACCTCTGGCAAGCTGCCAGACTTAATTTCTATGGGCTCTTGGGAAAACGCTGTCAAGAAACTATGGGAAGGCGACCATGTTTATGCTTTAAATGAATTGGCAGAGCAGTATGATCCCTACTTCTTCAAGGTGGCGGGAGACGGCACACTGAAGTGGTATCGTCAAGAAAATGGCAATACGTATGGCATTCCGAATGACTCCTATAGCCCTAATCTCATGCATGAAACAGGCATGACAGCCGCCAATCAAACCTTTTTGGTGAGAAAAGATCTGTACGAGGAGATGGGCAAACCAGATTTGAGCACGCCGGAGGGCTTTCTAAATGCACTGCAGCTGCTCAAGGATAAGTATCCCGAGTATAAAGGCCAACCGATTAGTCCCTTCTTTGCACAGGGGAATGTTCCTTATGGGATGAGTGAATACCTGCAAAATCTACTCGCTGTTCCGCATGAAAAAGACGGCAAAGTCTACGACCGCATTACCGATCCAGATTACCTCACTTGGCTGAAAACCTTCCGCACAGCATACGAGCGCGGACTGATTAATGTAGATTTCCTAGTGGACTCCGATACGCAAGTAGAGGAAAAAACGAACAACGCCCGCTACTTCATGATGATTCGCGAATGGACGGGAATGTCGGCTGTCAATCCGATGCTGGCCGCTAGCGGGAACCCGGATTCCAACTACATTGCAGTAGATGGACCGCAGAACAGCAAGGGTGATTATGCGAAGCTGTTCCCTGGCAACATGGACGGCTGGATGGTTACAATGATTAGTAAATCGACTAAAAATCCTGAACGTGCTATCCGCTTCCTGACGTATCTAGCTAGCGAAGAAGGCCAACGAGATTTATTCCTTGGCAAGGAAGGCGAGACGTGGGAAATGGTGAGCGGCAAGCCGCAGCTGAAGGCTGAAATGGTGAAATTGCTTGAAACTGATATTGAAAAGTTTGAAAAGGAATACGGCATTATGGATACCTACTGGATGATGCGGAACCCTGTTATTATCAACCAATGGAGACCGGAGAAAGCTCCCGTCATTAAGCAAATGGAGGACTTCGCCAATGCGCAGGCCGATATTGACAGCGGCATCTACAAAGGCTTAGATCCACTGGGTGATTCTGAGGTAGCGGTAGCCTGGTCACGCATCTCTCAAAATTGGGAGGAAGTGCTGCCTGAGCTGATTACGGCTAAGGATGAAGCAGCTTTTGATAAAATCTTTGATAATTTTCTTGCCCGCCGCGTGAGTTACGGTTTCGACAAGGTGATGGAATATCGCCAAGCCGAGCTGGATGTACGAAAAGCAAAAATGGCGGAGTAATTACATCTATACGCTATTTACTGCCGGCTGCCGAAATGGCGGCCGGTATTTCCGACTTTACTTACACATTTGTAAGTAACGCCTTGTTACCTACCAGCCGGTTTGTAATATATGGTATATTACGGAGGTAGGGAGGGCCATTAAATGAAGTATATGCTGACCAAAATGAGAAAGCTTTACCGCAATGCCCGCATATCCCAAAAGCTGTTTCTAGCCTTTAGCCTAGTCATTGCGATCCCTGCCATTTTGGTGTCCTTTTTATTTATCCGTATACAGGAAGCCCAGTTATACAAAGACGCTATGGCCACCGGCAGCAGCCATGTCGCACGGCTGAACGAACAGCTGCGCAGCAAAATGGACATGTTTGAAAACGCTTCCTCGACAGCGTTGACTCAAAAGGCATTCGTGGATTTTATCCACTCCAATATGCGCGGGGATGGCCTCCGCCTCGTGAAATTTAAACAAAATCAATTTGAGCAGATGCATAATATCATTGAAAGCCATGAGATGATCAGTGAGCTCAGCTTTTATGTCGATAACCCTAACCTGTTCGAAATTTGGCCCGAAATCTATCATTATGACAAGTTTTGGCCGCAGGATTATTGGGAGACCCTTCGAGATGAAGGCGGCGCAGCATACCGCCTGTTTGCTTTTAAGGATGGCGAGCATACGCTAGCCTATTATCGATTGGTACGGCTTCAGGGTCAACAGAACAAGTTTCCTACCATTATGGAAATTCGTGCCGAGCACAGCGTATTTTTCAACGACCTGCTGGAGGAGAGAGGAGGGGACTTCTTCTCGGTTGTCATGGACGGAACCAACCCTTCAAAAAATATATACAATCCGCAGCATCTATTTTCTCAAACCGCTGGGGAGGGGCTGAACAGTATCCTTGGCAGCATTCACCGGCAGCTGGACGTACTTCAACAGGATAGCCCCATGAAGGTCCAAGTAGGAGATCAAACCTACTACGCGCTTTATCGTTATATTGCTCCACTGAACGCTTATGTTGTGGATATTGCTTCCCATCAAGCACTGATGAAGGGTCCGCGCAGCTGGTATGCCTTTGTGGTAGTGATTGCTTTATGTGTGCTGCTGCTGATTATGCTGCTCGTTTCGCATACGACCCGGCGCATTTTCCGCCGATTGGACAGCGTATTATCTTCTATGCGTCAGGTGCGAAAAGGGCAATTGGATGCGAAGATTAATATCGGCCTAGATGAACACGAGACCGGTGATGAAATCGATGAAGTAGCCATCAGCTACAACAAAATGCTGGACGAAATTAGTCGTCTGATGACACAGGTGGTGGATAAGCAGCTCATTGCCAAAAACGCACAGCTGCACTCGCTCCATTCGCAGATTAATTCACACTTCTTGTATAACGCGCTGGAATCCATTCGGATGCTGGCGGAGGTTCAGCAGCAGCCTGCAATCGCCGATGCGCTCGTATCGTTAGGCTCACAACTCCGCTACAGCATGCAGTGGCGAAGCGACACCGTTGCCCTCAGTGAGGAGCTCGCCAACATCGAAAGCTATATCAAATTCATTAATTTTATGGAAGGCGGCAGCATTGTATTGACGGCGGATCTCCCGCAGGAGGTGCTTCACTATGCTATTCCTAAAATGTGCATGCAGCCCATCGTTGAAAATGCGGTTCATCATGCGGCACCTTTAGGCGGCAGTGTACACATACAAATGACCGTACAAGTGGAGAATGACAGCCTATTACGAATTGAGATACGCGATGACGGTGCGGGTGTTGATCCGAAGATGCTGGCTAGCCTGCAAGCTGTGCTGAGCGGCGATTCAGATACGCCAATTGTGACCAGCAAAAACGGCCTCGGCCTCGAAAACGTGCATAAGCGCCTGCAGCTTCATTATGGCAAGGGCTGCGGTCTTTCAATTGACAGTGTACAGGGCGCTTATACCTGTGTAACCTTACGTTTGCCTTGGGAAAATGTGAATCTTGGAGGATGGTAGGGCATGATCAATATTCTAATTGTAGATGATCAAAAGCACATACGCGATGGCCTGCAGGCCATGCTGCGCCAATTTCCACTGCAGCTTGATGCTATTTATTGTGCCGCTAACGGAATTGAGGCGCTGCACTTATTGCGTCAGCATAACATTCATCTGGTGATTACCGATATTATGATGCCGGATATGGACGGACTGGCGCTAATGGAGCAAACCAAAGAAGAGCACCTCAACGTGGATTACCTCATAATTAGCGGCTATAGTGATTTTGCTTATGCTCAGAAAGCCATTGGGCTTGGGGCAAAAGGCTACCTGCTCAAGCCGGTAAAACGGGAGGATCTGCTTACCGCAGTAGAGCATATTGGTCAGGAAATAAAGGCGCGGCAAGCCCTTTCCCGCAATATGGAGCATATGTCCCGCCGCGCTGAGGAGACAGACCGTAAAGAGCTTTGCATGTTTATGCAAGGCGCAGTGAACGATGAGGCATGGATTCGGCAGGTTCAGCAGCAAAACCCAAAACTCTGGCACAATTACCGTCTGTGCCTGCTGCGGGAAGAACTGTGGATCAACCAACCGGTTGCAGACAGTGCCCATAGCATCGAATCTATTGCTTACCGTGTCTATGGCAGTCAAGGATATATATGCCTGCAGCACCGCCCATACCTGATTCTTGCGGTTGATGCGGCCACAGATACGAATGCTTTGCCTGCTGCACTTAAGGCAAGTCAGATTAATGCCACAGCGGCTATGACAGGACCGCAGCAAGGTTTAAAAGGGCTGCCAGGAAGCTATACACAGGTGCTTGAACTATATCGCCATAGCTATTTATTCCCTGATAAGAGGTGCATCCTACCCGCGCATATGGAAAGGCTGGAGTCGCAATGGGAAATTCCCTATGAAGAGCTATATGCTCTGTTTCAGCTTATTGGCACCAAAAACAGCGGGAAGATTGCCCAAGGCATTTCTACGCTATTCCACAAAAATGTGCTGCAGCGTTACCATATACGGTACACGCAGCAGTTATGCAGCGCAACGGTGCAGATGCTGGAGGAGTATGAGCGGGTGATCCGTCCCTACATGGGGGAAGAGGCGCTTGATATTGAATGCTTGCGGAATCTATTCGATTATCCGGGCATTCGAGATTATATTCAGGCGCTGCAGCAGCAGCTGCTTCGGCTGAATCAGTTTTATTATGATTACAAGTGCAGCTATCGCAAAACGCAGGACTTAAATGAAGCCATTCGTTTTATACACGAGTGTTATCATAAGCCGCTGGACCTCGCGATGGTTTCCAACCATGTGTCGCTTAATTACGCCTATTTTTCCAACCTGTTTAAAAAGAATATTGGCAAAGGTTTTGCAGAATACCTGCGCGATGTGCGATTAGATAAGGCCCGCCGCTTACTAGCCGAAACCGATCATAAAATTATCGAGGTAGCCACCATGGTTGGCTATGAAAGCTACAAAAGCTTTACAAGGGCATTTCGCGATGTTATGAATATGCAGCCCACGGAGTACCGGCAGCTGATGCGGCGGAAGCTTGAAAGAGAAGGAAAACATCAGGGAAAAGCACTATGAGCCTTCCAAAATAATCAAAATCCAAAAAATTGGGTCATAACAAAAACAAATGGACCTTTCCAGCTGTTAATTGTATTCGATAGAATAAAGGTGCACTCCAATGTAAGCGGTTTCCTCCGAGTACTTACACAATCAACTGCCTCAAAATAAAAGGAGCCGCAGGGGTAACCATATTTTATTGAAGGAGGACAATAATGAAGGTACTTCACCATTCACAGAAACGGTTTAAGCAGAAGGTACTGAGCTTGTTCTTAGYGGTAGCGATGATGGCGAGCGTTGGGCTATTGCCATTTTCGAAAATTCAAACCGTCGATGCAGCAGGCACCACCGTTATCTCTATGGCTTACTTTTCAGCAGCAGATGGACCTGTCATTTCAAAATCAGGGGTTGGGCAAGCGAGCTACGGTTTCGTCATGCCTATATTTAACGGGGGCTCCGCCACATGGAACGATGTTTCCGATGACGTAGGCGTAAAAGTGAAAGTAGGGGGCAACTGGGTCAATATTGACAGTGCCAGCGGCTACGTCTATAACCAAAACTGGGGGCATTGGAACGACAGCGGAACGTATGGCTACTGGTTCACTCTGTCCGCAACAACAGAAATTCAGCTGTATTCTAAAGCTAATGGAACGACCCTTAACTACACGCTTGTATTTCAAAATATAAACAAAACAACAATTACGGCTATGACCCCTACCCAAGGGCCACAAATTACTGCAGGCTTTACAGGAGGTGCAGGCTTTACTTATCCTACCTTCAACAATAATCCAGCCATTATTTATGAAGCTGTAGCTGATGATTTGAAGGTGTTTGTAAAACCCGTAAACAGCAGCACTTGGATTGATATCAACAATAATGCTGCCAGTGGTTGGATCTATGATAGCAACTTCGGTCAGTTTACCGAAGGAGGCGGCGGCTTCTGGTTTACGGTAACAGAATCAATCAACGTAAAACTTGAATCAAAAACCTCTTCGGCTAACGTCATTTATACCATAACCTTTAATCAACCCGTACGAAATTCATATGTCATTACTCCCTACGATGGAACAACCTATACAGCAGATGCGAAAGGCGTCATCGGCATACCGCTGCCTAAAATCGATGGTGGCGCGCCAATAGGTACTGAGCTTGGAAAATTCGTCTACCAAATTAACATCAACGGGCAATGGGTGGATATGGCGAACTCCAGCCAGAGCGGATTTTCATATTCCGGCAATGGTTACAATAACATGTCCGATGCCAATCAGTGGGGATATTGGGCCGACTATATCTATGGCCTTTGGTTCCAGCCCGTCCAGGTGAATATGCAAATTCGAATCGGCTACCCATTGAATGGGCAGGCAGGCGGAAGTGTTGGCAGCAACTTCGTTAACTATACCTTTATCGGCAATCCAGATGCTCCACGTCCAGATGTATCCGATCATGACGATGTGGCAATCGGAACGCCAAGCGACCCAGCCATTGCGGGCATGAATCTCATCTGGCAGGATGAGTTTAGCGGTACAGTGCTCGATACGAACAAGTGGAACTATGAAACCGGCTATTATATCGGTAACGATCCCAACAGCTGGGGCTGGGGCAATGCAGAACTGGAGCACTATACCAATAGTACACAAAATGTATTTGTACAGGACGGAAAGCTGAATATCCGGGCGTTGAACGATCCAAAATCGTTCCCGCAGGATCCAAGCCGATATGCTCTATATTCCTCAGGCAAAATAAATACCAAAGATCATCTATCCTTCCAGTACGGCAGAGTGGATATTCGCGCGAAGCTGCCTACAGGCAATGGTGTATGGCCTGCGCTCTGGATGCTTCCAAAAGATTCAGCTTACGGTGCATGGGCCGCATCTGGTGAAATTGATATTATGGAAGCCAAAGGACGTTTGCCTGGCACAACTAGCGGTGCCGTGCACTTTGGCGGACAATGGCCAGTGAATCGATATATTGCTGGGGAATATCACTTCTCGGAAGGGCAAACCTTTGCCAATGATTATCATGTGTATACGATGATCTGGGAAGAGGATAACATTAAATGGTACGTGGATGGGGAATTCTTCTTTAAAGTCTCCAGAGACCAATGGTACTCCGTAGCTGCACCGAACAATCCGAACGCTCCATTCGATCAGCCTTTCTACATCATTATGAATCTCGCGATCGGCGGTCATTTTGATGGCGGTTTAGCACCAAGTCCATCTGATATTCCTGCGACGATGCAGGTGGATTATGTACGGGTTTATAAAGAAAACGGTGGCCAAAATCCTACGAACGTGCCTGTTACCGGTGTAACTTTAAACCAGAGCACTGCACAGCTGCAAGTAGGGCAGAGTGTACAGTTAAACGCCAATGTTGCACCCTCTAATGCAACAAATAAACAGGTCACTTGGAGCGTTTCGGGCGCCAGCATCGCTTCCGTAAATCAGAACGGTGTGGTGACAGGGCTCGCTCCAGGAACAACAACGGTTACGGCAACAACGGCTGACGGCAACAAAACAGCCAGCTCTACCATCACGGTTGTACCTGCGCCATCAACCGTTATCGTCATTGGCGATGCGGTGCGGGGCCTGAAAAAAGCGGGCAATAACTTGACGTTTTATGTGAATGGCGCAACCTTTGCCGATTTGCACTATAAGATAAATAACGGTGCACAGCAAAACGTAGCTATGACCTCAGCAGGAAACGGCAACTATACTTACCCTGTAAACAACCTGCAGTCCGGGGATACCGTCGAATACTTCTTTACCTATAATCCAGGACAAGGCGCGCTGGACACTCCTTGGCTCACCTATATTCATGGGGTAACTCAAGGAACACCGGAGTAAACCGGAGAATCCTGGCTAGACAATTCTTTACTGGCCTGCTAGGAGTAGCACGCGAGGTCATTTGATAGTTTCTTTAACAGGCGAGGGTGAGTCTTCCCCTCGCCTGTTCACTTTGCAGCCATCTCTCTCATTGGAGGCCAATGAGAGAGATGGAGCAATCTCTTTTATAGAACCGGATTATCTGTCACTTGGAGATTGCGGTTGGCTGGATGCCCTTAGAGGAAAAGCATGCAACGAACGTCAATTATATCTGAGTACTGTTCGCTGTATCACTCATTTTTTTTGAAAAAAGGCATCCAATGGGTGCCTTTTTTATCATTCTAGATCCCAACCCGGCAACCGTGTATCCATGCACTCATAATTCTTCAGGACTGCTCCCTGTTCGCAATCTGCTCTTGGGCGAGACGGATCATTTCCCGAACCATGGAACCGCCAATTTTGCCACCGACATGGCCCACTGATTCCGTAGTCAAATGACCATTGTTTCCTGGATGCAAAGGCACTCCAAGCTCCTTCGCCACTTCGTATTTTACGTCGTCCGGTTGATTCGGATTCACGGCATAGCCTTCGCGTTTCATTACATCTGCTTTGAAAGCTTGCATCCCCTGTTCAACCCCAGGCACCGCATATTTTCTCCTTCTTCTTGCCATCATACAACACTCCCCTCGATATTTTCTCTCTAACTTGCCCGGAAGCACAAAAATTCATCCCTCTTCCGCATCAGCACGAGAAATGCAGGACCATCAAACAGTTGATAAACTGTTGAAATTTATATGCACGACCGCAGTGGAAAATATCTTGGAGAATCTTTGTTTTCCTCTATACTCGACTTCTATTGGCCACCTACCATGAAACATAGAAATTCGACCTACTTAGAGCACAGCTCAGCTTAACGGATCAATCGTCGAAAATTATAAAAGGAGCAGCCGCAGCATGCTCCTTTGTTAGTGTTCTAATGAATTCTTACTTCATTTTGCAAGAGCTTTATCCATTCATTTCGAGACAAAGATTAAATTTATTTTTCCAATAATCTCCTCATTCAATTTGACAGATGTATCTGCTAATAATTGGAGGAGCACGGATTCAACAAATCTTTGCGGTTGGCCTTCCTCGTCCAGAAGTACTAAGTTCTTGAAGCCGTGAATGATGCTGGGGAAACTCTAGGTTAATGCTGGTGCTTTGTCGGGTTCGACGCTAATCAAGCAGACGCTCGGCTCGTCAATGTTACCATGCCAGAGTCGGTCATCCTCCTTACGTAAAAATCGCCGTCCGATTCCCATCAGAGAACGTGAACGGCAACAATTTTGGAGTCATCACGTAAGTGGCAGTCCTTTAATAGACCAATTCCGCCAGCACCTTGCCAAGCCGGTCAAGCAACTGCTCATTAGCTTCTATGCAGATTGGCTTAGATTTTTCAAACTCTTCTTTATCCTTGAAACGTTGACGGAAGGTGACTCTGGTGCTGCCTTCAATGCTCTCGAAGGTAGCCGTTATCCGAAATTCGTGACCGGACACATGATCAATCACAATCCGCTCTGACGGTACGATTTCAACAAAGACGTTATGGTTAGGATAATCCACTCCATCCGGTCCATGCATGATGAACCGCCATGTGCCTCCCGGCCTGATATCACACACTTGATTCGTATTCGTGAAGCCTTGCGGCCCCCACCACTGGGTTATCAAATCGGGGGTTGTCCAAGCTCGAAACACGAGCTCCCGCGGGAAATTGTATTCGCGAGTAGTCATAAGTTCATTTTCAATTTTTGTCATGTTCCTACTCCCCGTCTACTGTTTTTCCAAGTGCGTCCAACATGATGTTTGTACCATGCTCCCGTATTTCTAGCGTATCGTGTCCGTCAAAGAACGCACCTTGCTCCGTGAAAATAAGCTTTGTACCGTCCTCCACTTTAATAAGCTCTATCGTTGTAATCGAGACGGAGATGCGCGTGCTTCCTGAATCCAGCGTGTACGTGTAAACAATGCGCTGCTCTGGAACAAGCTCCTGATAGTAGGCATCGAAGGTAAAGACCGGCCCTTCCGGCGGCCCGCCGCTGCTGTACTCACGCCCGCCGACCTGAAAATCGAAGATCTCTGGCTTCGAAAACCACTTCGCTTTGGCAATTGGATCGGCCCATGCGTGATAAACCCTCTCCGGTGAAGCAGTATAAGTCCGCTCGACGACAAAAGTTCCATGTTTGACAAATCGTTCGTTCATTGATTTTCCTCCTTATGTTTTGGACTTCCGCTCTCTTTGGCAAGAAAGTCTCCTAACAGGTTCAAATGTCGCTCCCAACTCGTTTGCCGTTCAATGACCGGTTTCTCGAATTCCATTTTCATCGCTTGCAAGAGGCTCGTGAAATCTTCAACCGTTAATTCCGCTTGACCTTGCATTAGCTTGGATACATGTCTGAGCTGCTCCAATAGTTTCTGCTGTCGTTTGATCTGTTCTTTGATTTGATTGATCTGCAGGTTGACGATTTCAAGCGGGCTGATCTGCCCGCCACTTAAGGCCTGCTTAATCTCCTCGAGAGATAACCCCAGCTCCTTAAGCGATAATATCTGATGCAAGCGTGATAAGTTCGATTCACTATATAGCCGATGACCCGATTCTGTCTGGTCGGATGGCGATAACAAACCGATTTGATCATAAAAGCGCAGTGTTCTTACGGTCAGCCCCGTCAGGTTGGCGAGGTCCCCGACCTTCCAATGTTTCTTCATTAACCATCTCCGATCTTTGGCGCTAGCTATATACCGGTAGCTCTATTGTAAAACATTACGTTACGTAAGGTGCAAGTGGAATTGTATTTCTCTCCCAATCTTTTTTGCGTCGCTGATTTTAAACACATGTTATTATTTTGTCTAATGGCGAAAACTCCGCCGCGGCGCTATTTTATGCAATTGTAATAGAAAAATACGCTTGGGGTTCCAAGCGTATTTTTGAGTGTTTTTTTAATTTTCGCCCTGCTTCAAACGAATATCGCCGCTGCTCGTTCCGCTCGATTTACTTCTGACTTTCCTGTTGGTTCAGCAAATAAAACAAATAATCGGTCGGGAACCCCGCATATCCTTGCTGCCTCAGCATCGCAGTCACATTGCCCCGATGATACGTCCCGTGATTGACCACATGCTGCAGAATCTCAGAGAACCGCGTATTGAGACGACCGTAGTTCGGATGCTCGATTGTCATCTCCTTGTCCGGGTCTGGCGTTCGCTGCAGCAAATCTCGGTACTGTTCGGCGACGCCGGCGAACAGCTGCCGTGTCTCGTCCACTGTTTTGCCTTGCGCTTGCTCCGCCCAGACCGACATCCTCGGAAAAATGTTCTCGTTCGGAACTCCCGCGAGCACACACAGATAAAGCTGTTCGAACAAGTACATATGCCCGAACGTTTGTGACACGGACGGGAAAACGCTCGTTACTTCCGCATGGAACACATTCTTCGGAAGCTGCTCTAGATGTCCGAATAAACGCTCGTTCGCCCAAACGTGATAATCGTACAATTGATGAGATTGTTTAAGCATGGATAAATCCACCTTCCTTTATTCATCGTCGTTTGGCTGCTGCAGCCTTTCCACTATCATACACCGGGTTCGCTGACAACTGTTGTCAGCGAAGTACAATTGGAATCGTCTGCATAATGATTTGCGATTCCTATCGCTAATTCCTGAATGCGATATTTCAGATCCAGCGGTTCCCGGATGCGAATGGCCGTGCCAAACGTCATCAAATACATTGGAAGGTACTTGTTCATTGTTGGGGTATCGAGCAGGAACTGCGCCTCTCGGTCGGTCCGTTCCGTCAAATAGTGGCGCATATGCCAGTGGCCGCAAACTGCGTTCAACGTGACGGGGTCCCCCTCGATGCGAATGACTGTCAACGGTCCGTCCGCTTCTCGTTCCCGCTTGGACTGGTCATGGAAATAGGCGGACGCAGAGAAGTGCTCCGGTTTTTCGAACCGCATATCGGTCGGCTCCAGCCGTGCGATACGATCCACGCGGAACGTCCGAGCCGCTTGCGACCGATGGCAGAACGCGACAGCGTACCATTCGTTTCGGACATAAGCCAGCCCGTAGGGATCGATGTTACGTTCGTCGGCCTGTTCCGTATTTGGTTTGCGATAGGTGATGCGCATTGTTTGTCCGTCATCCGCCGCCTGCTCCAGGTCTCGCAACAACGGAACGACGGAAGGTGGACGCGACGGAGCAATCACATCCATGCCGCTCGTCTGACGGGTTAGATCGTGAAGCTGATCTTCGCGCAGCCCGTTCTCCACCTTCTTCAACGCGCTTTCCAGCTGTTCTGTATACGGATAGCCAGCGCCTTGCGTAAATTTAAACGCGTCTACAAGCGCCTTCAGCTCTAAGGGATTGAAGAACAATGGTGTCTCCTTGAAGCTTTCCATAATGCGAATGCCGCCGTCATGGCCCGATTCCGCGACGACCGGCACTCCGCTGGCGCATAGTGCGTCGATATACCGGTACACGGTGCGGACGCTGATCTCCAAACTGTCTGCAATCTGCGCGGCGGTGAGCTTCCTTCCGGATCGCAGCATCCACAGCATAGACAGCATGTTATCCCATTTTGCCATAGTGGCAGCCTCTTTTCATCGCGTAATTGAACCTCATTTCACTTTGTAAAAACTAAATATTTCGTTCCTCATACTCAAAGGGTGCTTCGCAAGAGTACATTTCATGAAAAAACCCTTTGTACGGGATATCGTCTTCCAAACATTTTATAAGATACGACAGCTCCTCATCACACTTTGGTTCCTCACCGTTGTTCTGCATGACCTCGAATGCGTCAATAATATTTTCCAAGAGATTTGCTTTGATAAATAAAGGCACCTTATCCAACGTCGAATCTTCGAGCTTGGTCTCGGATCTGTATCCTGCGAGGACTGTTTCAAAATAATCATCCATAAACTTTTTACGTTTACCGGCGTCTGGCTCAAATTGTATCCAGCCCACTCCGCTTGTCCAAAGGCCTGCCAAGTCAAACATATACCAACCGAAACATGAATTATCGAAATCATATACGGTTATTTGTCCGGTATCAAAATCGATGGAATAATTCCCATCGTTGTAATCAAAATGGAGCATTCCGAAAGTATCCTGGTTGCTGTCTAATCCTTTTAAGGTATTAAGGAGCTCTACCAGCTTCTCTTTAAGCAGAGGTAAGGAGTCTGGTATCCGTTTATCAATATATTCAGCATTGTATTTGTCAAAAAAACTATGCCGGCGATGGACAGGCATATACCTTTTTGATATTTGATGCAGTTTTCCCAGAACTTTGCCGCAATTATAATAATATTCGGTAATTGGAGCTCCTTCTCGGTACTGATAATTATTTTCTACAAGCATTTTTCCCTTAGCCTTTTCAAACAGACAGACAAAAAAGGTGTGGTTATTATGTGTAATCTCCTCCAGCAGATTCCCCTTCTGGGAGCTGATTACATTTGAGACACTTCCCCCATGCTCGAATAAATATCTAACATACTCAACTTCTCCCAGAAAATCTTCCCGGCTCCTGTCAGGTAAAAAAGCGATTCTAAGTATTTTGGCGTCGGCGCCCTCTTTCACACAGGTATATACGACATTCCTTCCTCCAGCATGTGCCGGAATCAGCTGAATTTCATAGCCTTCTAATCCGAACAGCTCCGATACTACTGTAAGCAAATAGGTATCACTGATTGAAACAACCTCGTTATAATTCATACAAGTTCCTTTCCGCACAAACATTTATTTTTTCTTACTCTATAAAAAGAACGTATATCTTCAGTACCCATTTCTACTACGTCCTTTATATCAAATTACATAAGGACTATTAGTAAAATTATACCATGATATGGAAAAGGTTGTTGTTTTCTGCATATAAAAAAGCCCTTAAGTTAATTAAGGGCTAGAAATTCTTATTAATCATCGAGCTTACAGGCCTCAAGCCCTCTACAGTCCAAATTTTCGCTGTTGCTTATTTAATATTCTTTTTTAATTACAAAAAACGAACCTCGTATTGTTCCAGCTAGTTTAGACTTCTGCCTCGCAAACTTAAACTTTTCTTCTAACTCCTTTGGTATCTCCATCCCCTCGGAAAGCTTAAAGCCAACGGCCCGCTTCTTAGCGTCATCGACCRTATACATGACATTGATTCCAAGACCGTCTTCATAAAAGACGTAAGCAAATTTAATATCCTCCACTTGAAAACGCGACGTTTCTAAAGGCTTGGCCGCAAACGCAATATCACGCTCTTTCAAAACTTGGTTCACATAATCAAGTGTATCCTGACTTTCGCTAGCTGGCACAACGGTAAACTCATGTTTGTATTTATTCATAAAGTAACGGGCTTCATTAGCGCGCAAACCAGCAAGCGCTTCTGCTACAGGTGAAGACTCTAAACCAACCGTAGACACATTTTTAAAATCAACGATATAAGACATGTCCATCTCTCCTTTTATAACATTATTTCCAACAAAACTTGTCATTATTTATGATAAGGTTCACCGTATCATAAAGTGAAAGCCAAAGGCACCCTTATTGATGCCTTCTCTGCATAACTGGATAGCAATAACCCTGCCGCTTCCATGAAATCAGTTTTAGAGCCGCAGCGCCACCTCGAACTGTTTGATCTCCGCCAAAATGAAGTCTCCCTTGTTCAGACTGAACATCAGGTGAACCGCGGCATCCGAATGATCGGATGTGACCCTTCTATTGACAATACTAACCAAGATTCTATCGCACTAAACCGTGAAGCATTTGACAAGATGATCATATGTCGCCTATAAGGCAACAGCTTCGAATAATCAGTATTTAATAAGAATTCTACGCCCTGTATTAAAAAAATTGCGTCATTAATGATCAGGTTACCCTTATCACAAATGACGCAAATTTCACTATAAAGAGTACCCACCATCAATCACAACATTTGTTCCAGTTWTCCACCTTGACGCGGGAGCGAGCAAATACCCAATACTGAAGGCAATATCATCGGGGTTACCTACTCCAAGTAAATGCTTTTCTTTGACTTGCGAATATTGTTCTTCACTTAAGTTAAACTGGATCTGTTTACTCATCTCAGTTTCAACCATACCCGGGAGTATGCTGTTTACTCTTATTTTTCGCTGTGCTAATTCAACAGCCGCTGATTTCACAATCGAATTAATTGCTCCCTTGGCAGCCGAATACCCTATAATGCCTTTTTCCCCTACAATCGCTGAGATGGAAGAAAGTAATACGACCGAGCTTCCGTCATTAGAAATATTTCTGTTAGAAAAGCTACCTAATACGGAGATCAAGCTCCTCACATTCACGTTCCACATTTCATCTATATAATTATGATTAATACTTCTCAGAGGTGTAAAATGATGAATTCCCGCAGAATAAACCATGCCGTCCAGTTTTGCCCCATAGTGAGCCACGGTTTCCTTCATCCAGTTTTGAACCTGACTCTCGTTCTGTAAATCAATTTTCTTAATAAGATGATGTTGACTATGTTCCATCTCGTTAAGCGTATCTTGTAATTTTTCTTCATTTCGTCCCGCCAAAATTAACCTAGCTCCCAATGTGCTAAGAAATTTGGAAGTTGCTTTGCCAATTCCCGATGATGCACCAAAAATGACAATTACTTTATCTTCTAGGCTATAAGGATTCATTTTTAGCACCCATTCCAATAAACTCCATTCATGAACTGTGTTTCATAATATGTTCTACAATATCTCCAAATACCTTTAAACCTTGAAGTTCAATAGCAGTTAAAGTAAATCCATAATTCTCGTCCAAACAGGCATTTAGTGAAATATACGCCATGGAGTCCCAATCAGCCAACTCTTGAAGCTCAGTATCTTTATTAATATTACCTGGTTCAACCATAACAATGTCCGTCTCAAAAACTGCTTTGAAATTTTCAATAGTCATCTTGTAAATCCCCCCGAAATGTTATTAGTCATGCCAGATCAATGATGCCGCCGCCCACGAATAACCGACTCCAAATCCCACCAGCATAACTTTATCTCCAGTTTTAATTTTCCCGTTCTCAAGTTCCCTTTTTAAAGCAATTGGAATAGTTGATGACACTGTATTCCCGCAATCGCTAAATTGTACTGAAAATTTATTGGGATCTATCTTCAGCTTTTTCCTTAGATATTCCAACATGTGTTGATTAGCTTGATGAAAAATAAAGAAATCAAAGTCCTCTAAAGTACTGCCTTCTTTATCTAATAATTTGTTAATAGATGCCGGAACCTCATTCAAAGTAAAATTGAATATTTCAGGTCCGTTCATATACAAGTTACTTTTCGATCTAACGTTACCGAACGCATCTGTTTCTTCTTGAAAATTAGCTTCTGACAACGGATTTCTTAGCCCTCCTGCAGGAACGATTAGATTATTGCTTCCCCTACCGTCTGTTCCGAACACCAAGGATTGTACTCCATATTGACTTGGGCCAGCTGATAATAATGTGGCTGCAGCCCCATCACCAAAAAGAGGTTTTACGCTTCTGTCCATTGGATGAATAAATTTACTGTACGTTTCCGCTGTAATAAAAAGAACATTATTGGCTTGTCCGGTTTCGATTAACCCTTTTGCCAATGATAACCCATATATATATCCGGAGCACCCTAAATTTATATCAAGAGCTCCAACAGAGGTTGGCAGCGATAGTTTGTTTTGTATCACGCATGCAGTGGTTGGCAAATAATAATCAGGTGATTGCGTACAATAAAGCAAGAAATCAATATCTTCCCTTTTGATTTCGTGCTTATCAAATAATTGATTGGCAGCTGCAATTGCCAAGTCGGACGCATATTCATCAGGCCCTGCTATGTGCCTTTCATATATACCAATTTTGGACGTTATCTTATCACCGTGATCGTTCGATTCTACTTGTTCAGGAAGATAGTATTCAATACCTTTTATAATTATCATTGCCTCTCCTCCTTATTGAAGTACCGTTTAATCTTCAATAGATCCAAATGGTGGTAAATGAATACAATCGTAGCGATTCAACCAGAAATGAGACAAGCCATCGTTTTTTCCTGGAGTGGTTGCAAATCCTGCTTTATAACCACGCTCTCTCAAAATGGGCTCCAATTCGCGGAACATGGCTTTATAATGTTCGCCTCCTCCAAATGCAGGCGTATACCATTCTGGAGTAATGTGGAGTTCATTACTGAGAAACCTACCACACGGCTCAATTTCCATTTCATAGAATTTATTTGCATCGCCAGAATAAGGGATATGGTGTCCGCAATGGACGCCGATCGTCATACCTTGACTTTTCATATCCAAAAACTCACTTTTGTTTACGTAGTATTGATTAATCAAATTTTCACTCGTACCGTAAAGCTTAAGTGCCTTTTCTTGCAAAAAACTTCTTGTTTGTTCCTGAGATAGAAAAAAGTTAAGAGCGTATTTGTTATACCTTCTAAAGATATCTTTCTCATAGTGATAGATACCCGATAATTGCGGAACCCCTGCTACATCATATGTAGTCTTTAATTCTTCCCAGATTTCTTCATCTGGGTGTAGTGAAAGTACGATATGTACCAGATTGAAAATGGGGATCACTTTATCCACTAACGGTCCGGACATTGCTGTAAAATAGCCAGGAACGCCTTTTCTTTTCATAATTTGAAAGGCATTCGTATACTGATCTTTAGTTCCATCGTCAAATGTTAAGACGCATCTTGGTTTCAATCCCTTTGGTTTATTCAATACTTCTGGACTCACAATCTCGTAAGATTTACTCAAAATATCGATTTGTTTTTCAAATATTTCAGGTTCTAAAGGGACAATGCCTTTCCAATCTTGAGACCTTACATAATGGTACATAACTGCAATATCTAACATAGCTCCCCCTAATAGATATTAGTTAGGTCGATCTTGGTCCGAATCCCCTTTAGTTATATAAAAGCAGGATTCTTCGGCTAGATTAATTTTATTTTTTATATCCGGCTGTACCGAAAAGGCTGCCATCATGTTTGTTATCGTTAAATCGATTGGCTGGAATCTAGTCGGGACCACGACAGAATCATTCTCGCTCTCAAGTATCCGTTTAAATCCGATCGCTTCCAACCCCCAAGTACTAATGGATGAAAAACAATAAAAATCTAAGAACAAACAATCTCGCGCCAGACCTGCGACAGCGTTCGCGAGACAGATGGAACTGTCCTGATCCGCTGCGATGAATTCGACGATTCTTCCAATTTTCTCGCCAATGTTTAGTAAGGATTCGATTCGAATAATGGCTATTCCCATTATGTGATTATGGCTATCTTTGCAAGTTAATATTTTATATTCAAAAATGGGATGGTTGATATATCTCCATTTAATAAATTGATAGTTTCTTGCAAAGCCGATCGTTTTGGGAGCAAAGAATTGTTCATAGAAACGATCCCACTCTTCTTCTACTAGATCAGAAATATGGTAGTCACTGTTGGACGGAATTGTCTTTAGCTCATTCCAATATCTTAGCGGCCGTTCGTTTCCGTTCAACATCTTTTCAATTGTTATTGGTTTGTTCACGACCCCTATCCATCTAGGAACGTCCTGGAGGATATTCCACCCCATTTTTTTATATAACTTGGTTACGGTACTATTAATGCCTAAAGATAGAATTAATTCAGGGTTACGTTCTTTGACCGTATGAAACAAGGCATAACCAGCACCAGTACTCCTATACTCGGGGGGAACAATCCAATTCGTTAAACTGCACCCAATTCCCGCAACCCCTTTATTATTTACTTCAAATGGCATCACGCCGAGTAACCCAATTATTTTGTTGTCTTTCCATGCACCTAAGAAACTGTAATACTCCGTTTCAACCCAATGATGCTTCCCTGGATTTTCATAGAACATATAGTTCAGCAACTGTTCGTTTCGGCTTAGAATGTGATTTGGGGACCAAATGGTATGAATTGCATTTTGTAATTGTTCTGTTTCCGTACGTTTGAAATATCGAATCTCCATTACAAGTCACCTCTTCTTTCATATCGGTATATTAATATTATAAATGAAGAACTCAGTGATTTATAAAATTCGCATAATAGATGATACGGTGAACCGTATCATCTATTATGCGAATTTTGCTGATAACGATTTAGCAGTACTATATACATTTCAGAAGCTGTCCGAAAGACCCGGTTGGCCAAGAATGCAGCTTCTTTTCATTTCAATCGAACGGAGCAAATACACATGAACAATTCAGATTCACTACAACTTCTACAGAGCTAGTTCTTCACCGACTGCCTTTTCTCTGTTGGCGACCAGTTCGTCCGGATCATGGGGGTGGCAATCATTCCTTATCCCCACCATTTTACCACGCAAAGCAGAGAAAACAGAAATGATATGCGGTACGGGTTCAAAAGCCTTCTTTACCTGCTTCGGTTTATAAATATGGACGAATCGTCACTTATGCTGATCACTAATTTGACTTAGAATTACCGTATAAGATTGAAAAAGGCTGTGATTATAATGTTAATCAAAAGAGACAAATGGGTGCAATATCGCATCTTTCGCAGCAGATCCTCTCTCGTCGGACGGTTGCCACAAACACAGTTGCTTAAGAAGAACACCTTGTCGAAAATGCTGCTTCAATATCAAAGCGTTGTACTGAAACCTCGCAACGGGAGTTACGGAAGGGATATCGTGTTCATCAAACGGAACGGTGCGAATGGCTATCGTATTCATAACGAGCAGAATGCAGTCACCATGAGAAACACTGATAAAATACTCAAATGGCTCCGTAAAAAAAACAGTGCTCATGGATATATTGTCCAAAGACGTCTGCAGCTTGCTCAAATAGGACACAAGCCATTCGACATTCGCATAATTACACAGCGGAAAAAAGGCTCTTCATCACCCTGGAACGTGACAGGCTCATACGCAAAAGTAGCGGCGCAAGGATATCTAGTCACAAATGTGACTAGCCGCACCATTCCAGTGCTTGAAGCGCTAAAATTAGCCCGAATCGGAGATCGGAGCTTGCTTGTCAAAGCGGAACGGATCGCACTATTGGCTGCCAAAAGACTTGGAGAGTGTTACCCCAAGCTTAGACAAGTCGGGTTCGATATAGGCATCGACAGAAAGCATCGAATTTGGATCATTGAAGGCAATTATCAACCGGACTTGCGCCCTTTTCGGCTCTTGAAAGATTCCTCGATGCAGCGCAGAATATCATGGTATAAGAAACATTAGAGCGAAAAAAAGACGACCAGCCTTTTATCCTTGGCTTGTCGTCTTTTCATTTTTATAACCTATTCTTGATCATGCCCCGTTTGGGATTTTACTTGCGTCTACTTGTACTTACAACACGCGTCACTTGGAACTTATTTACCCCTACCTGTATAATGGCAAACTTGCTGAAAGAAGTGCCGGAAGAAGTATACGGCTCCGCCTCAATATTTCCACTCGGTGTTCTAACCGTTGCGGTGATTCTAGTCACCAAGCAAACTCCACGGCTAGAAGCCGTCCAAGTCTCATCACGCTGAACCGCATAATTGTCGTCACTACAAAAGATGGATGCATATTCAACTTTTCCAAACGCATTAAACGATGTGGAGTTAAATATCTGAACAGGGTCGTAACCCGTAGGTCTTCTATTTCCCATCTCCAAAACCTCCTTGATATTGGTATCGTTCATTAAATGCAAATTAATAGATTTTGGTAAGGTATAAATGTGGACAAGGAAAAAAAAGCACGTTTGTCCAATGGTCGCGAAGATACGGCAGCATATGATGATGCACCTCAAACAAAAAAAAGAACCACCCTCGTAATTAAACAGGTGGTTCGAGACTATAGGTTTAATACAGCGAGCGCTATTACTATGCTTCTCTTAATCACCACTCATAAAAGTTTTCCTCGACCAGCAACTCAAATGAATCCGCTACTAACTTGATCTCCCCGGTATCGTGATAACAGATGAGTACCTTTCCTGACCGATCGATGATAATTGGGTCGCCGGAGCCATCCATAGAAATGACATAACTAGTTCGTAAAACCTCTGCGCAGGGAAGCTCCTTATATTGCTCTCGAAACTCCAGCGTCAAATCAATAACCGTTTCATTTCCGAGACTAGAACCGTTAGAGAATGCATGTACCGCAAGACCTGCATATGCTCCGCCAAACGTCCTTATAAAATGTACGTAATCTTCATGAAAGCTTACATTCAGCCATTGCTGTGCCTTAGCAATTTCCTCTTGGCTCGCCGGAATGCCTACTAGTGTGCTATTATCCTCCCGATGAAGGAAATTCTTTAATCTTTCCATTAACGCATCCTTCATAAGTTAATCTCCTTTGTACACTTTCTCCTCTACTAGTGTGACAAATAGCTATAACTCTCCCTCAAGAAACTTAATGAGGTACATTTCAGGCTGCACGAGGAACTCTGTAAAGCTGCACAAATCCGCATACTCCTGGTGCTCCACGTCATAACAGCCTACCAAGCCTTTTTTCTTCGGATTCCACACTAGCTGCAGAGCAGAGTAATTGTCGATATCGGCTGACAGACGCAACAGCTTTTGCCTGCCAACTTTCATCTCAATCGTATCAGTTAATGTAAAAAAATCGATATACCCGATTTTATATTCATTTTGCGCTAGCTCAAGGCGCAGCTTGTCTCCAGTAAGAAAGCTGACCAGTTCATCGGTCAGTTTATATTTTTTTAGCTCAAACTTTTTATTTTCCATATTATGAAGCTCTGCCGGCTCCAGCGATTTCAAATAGTCAGCCAAGATTGTATTCTTATTGCTGACCGCAATCGTATACGGGCGCTCACCGTCCTTTTCCGCAAAAGTCACGTCCGCACCGCGTTCAATCAAAAATTTGACCATGGCCAAATTACTCATGCGCGCGGCAACGGTTAACGGAGTCGCTTGATAAGGATAGACCATATCCGGTTTATTATAGTTGATGTCCACCCCATGATCGAGCAAATAGGTGAGTGTCTTATAGTCATGATCCGATACAGCTTGACGCAATACAGCACCGCCATGCAACTTTATATCTAATCCCAGCTCATGAATGAGCCGGATATTGTTTTTGTTGCCATAGTAGGCCTGTGAATAAGCGCCAGACCCGATTTGATTGAGCTTGTCCAGCTTGGCTCCTTGCGCTGCAATGTAGCGAATGATGTCTTCCTTGCAATAGCGAACTGCTCGCAAAAAGGCCGGATTATGATTGACATTCAGGTTGATCCCATGCGCTACCAGCAGCTTTACAACATCCATTTGCTGCAATATAAGCGCCAGATCAAGCGGACTTAACGTGGTATGCTTGCTAAGTATGATGCCAGCTTCAATATCCCAGCCTGCTGTAATTGCAGCTTGCAAAGCAGGAATATTTCCTTTGTAAATGTGCATCGCAATTTCCGGCAGATCCTCGAACTTCCCAATATCTTTTAGATTTATCATTCATTAATCGCTCCTACACCTAGTTCAACTGTTATTTTCTGAAATTGCTTCGCACCCTTTTGACAAGAGCCACTGCTTCATAACGGCAAACGCATGTTGTACATCCTGTTCATAGAAAACAGCCACCTCTTGTTGGTAGGCATAATTCAATCGTACATAGCCACCTAGTTGCCGGTAGAACAGGAAGCATGCATATGGGGTCTCAATGGACAAATCCGGTGGAAAATCTGCTTGGCACATTCCGGCCAGATCGGGCAACGAAAGTCGGTTCTGCCCTTGTGGCAAACGTAAAAAGAGATGGCTCCGAGTGCCCGTCCACGGTTCATAATAGACAGCCTCCTCTTGACTGATTCCATACACCTGACGATATATTTCGTCCAGCACCAAGGCGTACATCCCTTCGTCTTCCTGCTCCCGTTCCTGCAGTGAAATCGCCTTAACGTGCTCCGCATGCCGAGGCAGCCAGAGAAGTAAAGCTGTCTGGGGATGCACGGCCAGAAAATCACCGTCTAAAGTTGTACCTATAACGGTACACTCACCAATCTGTTGCTCAGTAATGGGGCTGTCTTCGTCATGCTCCCATAACCCATACTCAGCAAAGGGTTTAAGCACCTCCATATCCGGCAGCTGAACATTCAACCACCCTCTGTAAGTCCCTTCGCCAAATCGCCGCAAAAACCGGAGGTAGCCAGGTGGATAAACAGCGGCGTCTTCCTTCGCAAGTGCTTGGTTTTGACCATCTGACAGCGGTTTTGGCCGAGATACAATGTACATAAATACTCCCCCCTATTTGGACTATTAAGTCTGCCTCTGTAGGCAGTCGGACGTACTTCATGAAAATGCTTTTCAAAATTCATATGTCCCAAATTGTTTTCTGAGAGATTCTTCGTGCGGTATCCACTCCGAATCACTCCATAAAGACATTTTCACGAGTTCTGACAGCTTATCTACGGCTTGTACTGGACTCGTAATGCTAATGAAGTCGTCAAAATCCTCATTACGAATATCCAACGCTTTCCGCAGGTAGTCATCATTAATACGCTCTTCTTTGAGTTGTTCATATTCATCCCTCATCCATTGCTCACAAAAGATTTTTTCGGCCCTAATCTCTCCATTCTCGAAAAACGACAACTCAAATAATTCCTCATTCATATATCCGGCGGTCATCACTGGCTCTTCGATAAGCCGGGACAACGTTTTTCCAACCTCCTTCACCGTACCCCATACAAAATAATCGTGCAGTACGCTAATCCAGTTTTCGTTGCTTTTGCTTATGTACATGACGACTTTGATCTCTTGAGCCTCATTATTTGGCTCGCCTAATACTGTGGCATGCCCTTCACTTAGCTCTCTTAATGCATCGACAGTCTTTTCAAGGTTTTTCGACTTAATATGCAAATTCGCAAATGATCTTCCCACGAGATCGCCCCCTCTAATCGCTTTCTTACTCAGTCTGATTTTTGTTTATATTCAATAGATTGGTTCTATAAATGTATCTTATTTCCATTATAGTGATCGCTTGTCCTGAGTCTACCTACTTTTCACCTGAATTTTGGAATTGACGGTTGCAATGTTAGAGATATAGCCTTGCCCGTTCAGCACAATCTCCAGCTCCTTCCCTGTGTGCTTCGCCCCTCTTTAAAAATAAAAGAGGGTGTCCCTCTGTCATTTTATGACTTTTGGGATACCCTCTATCGATATATTCCGTATTCTTACAATAATATCCGACTTTCCACAACAAAATTTTTCACCTTACTTAGAATATGGATCACCATACCATCTGTTGGGCGGCATCAAAAGGCATCCGAAATCGTGTGCCCCTATCCAGAAGGAAAGTGCTGTAAGATGAAGGAAAAGAAAAGAACTCAAACATGGGCTTCCCCTGATTTTGACGATTCGGCTAATGACAATTTCCCATCTTCCATTCGGTATACCTTGTCGCAATATTCGAGCATACGCTCATCATGGGTAACCATAATCGCCGCTTTCTGGCGCAACTTCACCTCATGCGCAATTAGACTGACCACCTCATGGGCACGTTTGGTATCCAAACTTGCTGTCGGCTCATCCGCCAAGATGATGTTGGGATTATTCATTAAAGCACGAGCAATCGCTGTCCGTTGCTTCTCACCGCCTGATAGCTCTTCCGGAGGGCTTTTTAACTTCGAACCCAGACCCAGCTCTTCCAGCAACTTCGTGGCGAATTCCTTATCCTCCCTTTTAACCTTTCCCGACATCCTTTTTACTATTAGCAATTGATCAAGAACATCTAAATAGGGAACCAAATTCGATGATTGCATAATAAATCCGATTTCTCGTAACCTAATATTAGATAGTTCTTTCGCAGTAAGCGTAGAGATATTATAGCCATTCAGCTTAATCTCTCCTACGGAGGACCTAAGCAGCGCTCCAGCAATAGATAAGAACGTACTTTTACCAGACCCGGACGGTCCAACTACAGCAACAAACTCACCCGGCTCCACTGATATTGACACATGATCGAGTGCCGCGATTCGATTGCCTCCTTCAGCATAATATTTTGTGACTTCACTCATTTGCAATCCCTTAGTCATTATTCAACCCTCCCGAGCGCTTTGAGCGGATCAATCTTTGTAATCTTGCGAACAGATACGATCGAACTTAACATAGCGATAATTAGCAAGATAACAGAATACGTGACGACAAGACTAGTTTCCAGCTTGAATGGCATACCCTTCGGCATAATGGCAGCTGTTCCATAAGTCAGTAAGATTCCAACTACAATACTAGTCAGCGAAAGCACGAACACTTGTGATACAATAGCTTTGCCCAAAAATCTGTTACTAGCACCAATAGCTTTCATAATGCCGAATTGATTGGTCTTCTGCATCGTAATTACATAAAAGAACACCCCAAGCACGAATGCGGAAATAGCGAGTAAAAATGCAAGCATCATTAAAATAGTACCGTTCTCTTCTTTGTACCCTGGCATTCCTTGAACGGCTGCCGCTCGGGTAACCGTATCCGTATTCGATAGCTTACTATTAATTAAATCTGGATCGATATCCTTGCCTTGTAACATAATCGCATTAACGGGCTCTGCAACTCCTTTATCCGAACCCGGAGCCGCGAAGGTAATCTTCCGCCATTCAGCCATTGGAGTAAATACTGATGCAACGTGGTTATAGGTCTGGTTCTCGACATATCCGATAATTGTCAATGATTCCGTCGTTCCATCTAACTGAAAAGTGTCACCAATATTATAGCCCTCGTCCTTCATGGTTGAATTCACCACGACACCTGTAGGATTCCCGGAAGATAGGCTTTCCCCTTCTACGATAGCCGGTTCCAAGAAGCTTCCTGGAATAATTCCTATAATCGCTATGTCCATCTTATCTTCATTCTTGGTGCTTTGCTCCTTAAGCGCCGTTGCCATCGTTGTTCCCATGGGTGCGGCAGCACTCACATTTGGTAGCAGCTCCACTTCCTTAATCAATTGATCAGACAGTAACGACTTGCTCATTGAAGACTGCGACCCTTCTTCAAATACGACATAATCAGCCTTCATTGTCTTAAATGTTGACGCAGCTAGCGTAGATAGTCCATTCCCCAAACCTGATAAGATGAATACCAACCAGGCTATCAGTACAAAAATAATGACGATCATTAAAAATCTCATTTTACTATGCATCAATTCCTTCATAGCTAAAAACATTTTCTTTTCAACTCCTTATCTCTATTTTCTGACACTTGTGTCAAATTTATAACACAATCGCGCTTGTCTCATTAATTAAACATTATAAATGACACTTGTGTCAAATTAATTCCGAGACTAAGGCTAGCTCTTAGCTCCCCCGATCCACATTTGAAACAACAGCTTTCCCCAATCAGGAATAGGGATATTCAGCATATTAGGTGTATTAATTAAGTTAAAAAAAACACCAATAAGTACAGGCAATGGGATATCTTGCCGTAGACCTTTGCCCTTTTGTGCGCGTTCAAACAAGCGTGATAATTGAATTTTAAGGGTCATATGTGCTTCCTCAATAAATTCAAGATCTCGCGCTGCTGCAGAAGAATTAGCAGTATTAATTTTACTAGAATCCCCCAGAAGTTGATGGAGCGTAGATTCTTCTACATAAATGAGAAGTAACTGCTCGAGAGCGTCCATAGGATCAGTCTCATCAATTGCTGAACAATTTTCTAATACCTTTGCTATTACGCGCTTCATACAAGCAGCAACTATCTCTTCTTTATTAGAGTAATATTGATAAATAGTGCTCCGGGCTCCGGACAGATGCTGTGAGAGCAGCTTGAGATGAAAACCGTCGTAGCCATGCTCAAGCACTAATTTTTTTGTCGTATCCAGCAGTTCTGTCTCAGTAAAAGATTGTTTTCTTCCCACTGAATCTCTTCCTTTTCATCAATTAAGATCTGTGTTAAAAGTTATCTTTGCGTAATAAATTAATATCGTAAATTTAAAAGAGTCCTACCTCTGATTATATTTATTATCAGTGTAGCATATGTTAATAGGCATTGCCCAAAACAAGACCAGCGATCTCAACAAATAGAGGTGATTCGATCGTATCGTTAGCTCACTTTTCAATTTTATCATTGTTAGCGTCTGCCCATTTAGATGTAATTCAAAAAAATACTTGGAGATAACAAAAACCCCTTTTTGGGAGAAGGGGTAAGTTATCGTCTTTAAAACCACTGGGTTTAATATCAAGTCAGTGCTCAGCGAACTTCATCCATAATCTCAGAACACTTCAGGATTACTCCCTATTTGCTATTTGCTCCTGGGCGAGGCGGATCATTTCCCTAACCATGGAACCGCCAATTTTGCCGCCAACTTGGCCTGCTGATTCCGTAGTCAGTTGACCATTGTTTCCTGGGTGCAGTGGTACACCAAGCTCCTTTGCCAATTCGTATTTCACGTCGTCCGGTTGATTCGGATTCACGGCATATCCTTCGCGTTTCATTACATCTGCTTTGAAAGCTTGCATTCCCTGTTCGACCCCTGGCACCGCATATTTTCTCCTTCTTCTTGCCATCATGCAGCACTCCCCTCGATGTTTTTCCCTAATATGCCCGGAAGCACCCAATTTCATCCCTATTCCCATCGGTACGAAGTTAATCCAGGACAAGGATGCTGGTTAGACTCCTCAAATAAATTGTTTTTAGTACTTTTGTTCCAGCATCTGACGACGCTTGCCGCTTGCTTGATACAGGCCTCCCCCATTGTGCGACGGCATCGCTGAAGCCCACTGTTGCCGGGTGGCAGATTCGGCCACCGCAAATATAGCGTATTTTGTGAAGTGATTAACATCTCTGGTAATGTTGTTGCCGCTCTCTGTGCCGCCGACTTTCACCCATTCCATCTTCAATTGGTCATTTCCCATTTCCTTTCAAGCTATTTAGGTCAATGTTGAAAGGAGCCATTTTGGCATGCTTCACTTATTATGACGTTACCTTCTCTAGGTACACTATTATTATTGGCCCTCGTTTTCTCAACTAACCAGTACATTGGCAATTCAAATCAAGTTTATTTAAGCTTCTGTAAGAGGCTTTGTCCAAACTGAGGCATTTTCACATTAAAGTTATCTGCAACCGTTGCCCCAATATCCGAAAATGTCTTACTTACAGGTAACTCTTTTTGCGCAGTGAAACTCTTGCTGTAGAGGAGTAAAGGAACATATTCACGGGTATGATCTGTACCCGCATGAATGGGATCATTGCCATGGTCTGCTGTAATCATGAGAAGATCATCTTCGTTCAGCTCGGCAAGCACTTCATTTAATCGATCATCAAATTGTTCTAGCGCTTTCCCATAACCGATCGGGTCTCTACGATGTCCATAAAGTGCATCAAAGTCAACAAGATTCAAAAAACTAAGTCCTGTAAAATCAGTATGAATGGTCTCCATGAGTTTATCCATGCCATCCATGTTTGATACTGTGCGCAAAGACTTGGTGACACCTTCACCATCATATATATCTGAGATTTTGCCAATCGCTAATACATCGAACCCAGCATCCTTGAGCTCATTCATCACGGTTCTTCCATAAGGCTTCAAGGCATAATCATGACGGTTCGATGTTCTCTGGAATTGACCAGACTCTCCGAGGAATGGCCTGGCGATCACTCTGCCTAACATGTATTCCTCACGTAGCGTAATCTCTCTAGCTATCTCACAGATTTGATATAGTTCTTCCAAAGGAACAACTTCTTCATGAGCGGCAATCTGAATTACTGAATCTGCTGAAGTATAGATAATGAGCGCGCCAGTGTTCATATGCTCTTGCCCAAGTTCATCCAGAATAGCTGTACCGCTAGCTGGCTTATTCCCAATAACCTTTCGTCCCGTTTTTTGTTCTAATTCGTTAATTAATTCGTTTGGAAATCCTTCATGGAATACTCTGAAAGGAACATCGATTTTTATGCCCATAATCTCCCAGTGACCAGTCATTGTATCCTTCCCATTCGACGCCTCCTGCATTTTGGTGAAATACGCTAAAGGCTGCTCTACTTTGGGCACTCCGGGTATTTGGTCAATATGGCTTAACCCTAACTTAGATAAAACAGGAACATGCAGCCCATTCATTCTTTCTGCAATATGCCGTAATGTATGTGATCCTGTATCCCCAAACTTTTAAGCATCCGGAGCTTCACCGATGCCTACAGAATCCATAATGATGACGAAAATCCGCTTAAACCGTGGTGTTTGTTTCATGTTAATGCTCCTTCTATTTTAGCTGTACTCAACTAAAATATAATTCCGATAACGATGGCTGATAAAACGCTTACAAGTGTCGCACCATATAGCAATTTCAATCCAAACCGAGCAACCACATTCCCTTGTTTTTCATTCAAGCCTTTTACGGCACCCACGATTGTACCAATGGATCCAAAGTTAGCAAATGAGATTAGAAATACAGAGACGATGGCTGTCGTACGATCACTAAAGCCGTCTTGAATTTTCACAAAATCAAGCATAGCCACAAATTCATTCGCCACTAATTTGGTCGCCATGATACTGCCTGCACTAACAGCCTCAGACCATGGCACACCCATAACAAATGCGATTGGTGCAAAGACATAACCTAATGCTTCTTGGAACGAGATACCGAATATTCCAGCGAAAACGCCGTTAATTAAAGCAATTAACCCAACGAAACCAACCAACATAACCCCAACCACGACGGCTACCTTAAAGCCATCCATGATATACTCACCCAGCATTTCGAAAAACGTTTGTTTTTCTTGTTCTTGAACTTCAACAATATCCTCTTCAGGTTTAACCTCATATGGGTTGATGATGGATGCAATAATAAAACCGCCAAATAGGTTTAGTATTAATGCAGCTACAACATATCTAGGCTCCAGCATCGTCATATAGGAACCAACGATTGACATGGATACCGTCGACATTGCTGATGCACATAATGTGTACAGACGCTGCTTAGACAATAATCCGAGTTGATTTTTCACCGAAATAAACACTTCATTTTGTCCGACAATGGCAGCCGCAACCGCATTATAGGATTCCAATTTTCCCATACCATTTATTTTACTTAGGACCAGACCAATATACTTTATAATAAACGGCAGTATTTTATAATGTTGCAGAATCCCGATAATCGCTGACATAAATACGATAGGCATCAATACAAAGAGGAAAAACGTGTGTGCCCCTTCGTTTGCCATTCCACCAAAAATAAAGTTAATCCCTTCATTTGCATATCCCAGTAATTTATCAAAACTATTGGCAAAGCCCTTAATTAATAATTCTCCGATACTCGTTTTTAGTAGAAGTATTCCCAAAACAATCTGAACCAAAATCATGACAATAATTGGTCGATATTTAATCTTTTTCTTATCATTACTTGCAAGCCATGCCAGTATTAGAACAAGAATTAGACCAGCAACAGAGATGAGATAATGCATCTTTACCCCTCCAAATTTTTGTTTATTGTCTTACCTTACTCCGCTGTTTTTCCCTCCACATGAACCCCTGTTCCATAATAATCGCTAACAGGCTTCCGCATATTAACCCATTATTTAAAATGGCGATCACGATCGGAGATAAATGGATTGTGGCTGATGAAGGGATAAACATTAAACCCACACCCACTAGCAGGGAAACTCCACTAACAATAAAAGGTCGCTCTTCATGAATGACCTTTCGCAATTCCCTCAACGATATTCCAACCATCTTCACAAAAATAACGAATGTAACAGCATAGCCAATCGGAGCTGGAATGCCAGATATGACATTCATAATTGGCGGAAACAATGATATAACGATCACTAAGCTGCACCCTATTAAGAACGGCCTACGCTCTCTCATACCTGTCTGTTCAACATATCCCGCTGCTCCCGAAATAGGCACCGAGCCAATCGCCCCTAAGGTGCCGCCAATAAAATGTGTAATCCCGGATATAATTCCAGCACGCCAATAACGGCGATGATCGGTGGATTGCTTTTGCTCTATCACGGTTTCCATCAACCGGATGGAAGCAATCGCATTGGTTATTAACAGCAGTGTTAATAACAACGCTGTAGTAATGGTCCCACCATCAAATCGCGGCCATCCAAATGGCAACATTTCGGGTAGATTAACTAGGTTTTCTGCTTGTGAAAAAACCGGTGTGTTACCAAAAACTATAAATAATAGCCAGCCTAACAATATACTAATGATCACCGAAAATTGTCGAAGTAACGCAAAGCGGCAGCTCCCTAACCAAAAGGTAATACAAACCACAATCACACTAAGCAAAAACACTTTAACATCTAACGTCGTATGGCTAGATGTAATTCCCATCATCCCTTTCATAAAAGAACCGCTTAATTGAAAGATCAATAACAGTAAATATATAAAAGTGATGGTTGGTGTAAATAATCGGGCTATTTTATCCATTAGCTTAAAGGCTGAAATGAGGATAAATAAGGCACCGCTAATGATCATTCCTCCACTTAAAGCTTGCAGAGCATCAATGTTAGAAGAATATAATACCCCCACTAAACTCGCGTAAATGGTAAAAATGCTCCACCATAACCCCGCCGGACCTTCATGAATAGGAAGTTTATGACCAATCAAGCCTTGTAAAAAGCCCGCTATCCCCAAAGTAATAATGGTACTCTGGATGAGTCCAGCAGTCTCAATGGGTGTTAAGTTATATAAATCTGCGATAGCAATTGGTGCAGCAATTGCGCCTGCGATCATAAAAATCATCCACTGCAATCCGGACAGAATTACTCTCATTTCTTTCTCACTCTCTTTTCCTAACCCTTAAACCTATAAACTAGTGTCATCAATGATTGTATTAAGAGCTACTTCTACCATTTCATAAAAGGACTGTTCACTTTCTTGATGAGTTAAGTGCTCCTGCGTTAATAATTGACTGCCCACGGTCAAAATGGACAGTGCTTTTACACCATATTTAGCAGCCAACGTATAGAGCGATGTGCTTTCCATTTCTACTGCTAATACGCCAAAGTCCATAAATTTGTGAAGTCGATCCAACGTTTCACGATAAAATTCATCCGAATTATAAATGTTGCCAACAAAGACTTTCGCTTGCTTACCTTTTGTGTGCTGATATGCTTTCATTAACAATGAGAAATCCGCCGTAGGCGCATAGTTGCAGCCATGGAAAATTTTCTCCGTCAGATTGCTGTCTGAAGACACGGCTTGGGCTAATACAATATCACGGATATTTACTTCTTCTTGCATCGCGCCACATGTGCCAATGCGAATCAATTTCTTCACTTCGTAATCGATGATCAGTTCCGTTGCATATATGCTCATCGATGGGTTACCCATCCCTGTCCCCTGAACCGACACTGGCACACCTTTGTATAACCCAGTGTATCCATACATACCTCTTACTTCGTTATAGCAATAGGCTTCCTCTAAAAAATTCTCTGCTACAAATTTTGCACGCAAAGGATCTCCTGGAAGCAAAACACGTTCTGCTATTTCTCCTTTTTTTGCACCTAAATGCCTGCTCATATGGTTTCCTCCAATCATCTGAATACTGCACTCAGATTTTCCGAAATCGCTTCCATTTACCGACGGGAAAATAGATGCTTTAGTATTTTCCAAACGAATTTCGTTAAGGAAGGTCAGCCTTAATCGTTTAGAACCTGCTTTGAGCATAAGGTTTTTTATCATCGCAAACTAGACCAAAATCTTACGTAGGGTACGGAAAATAATTGGTCAAATTATAAAAGTAATTCTTTACGAATATTGTCCAGGTCTCTTTTAGATGGAATCGTAGAAATAGTAACAACAGGTACTGTCTTTAATGAAACCGGGAAGTTACTAATGACGAAATCAATTTGATGCTGCTGCACCATTTCGTCGGTTAGTCCTTTCATAATGGAAGTATTAACGATCAACTGATCCCCAATTTCCTTTTTAATCAAATCCGCTATGTAATGGCGAATCGAAAATTCTTCACCGATCACTAAGAAGGCCTTTTTTCTTTTATAACGCAAGCTTGAACGAACAATTAAGGTTAGTTTTGTTAAATGGAAATCATTATACAGGACAGAAGGATAAGCTTCATTCCACGTTTTCATGCAGTCTTGCAATTGTTGATATATCTGCTGGCACTCTTTTTGAACATATGTCGATAAATTGCTTTTTGAAATCATCATCCATTCAGGAATGGCATTATCCATTAAAAGCTTGTCAATGAAGTCATATACCTCCAATGTAAATCGTTCTTCCATATCCATATTCGGATATACCTTTGCCAGTGATGTAAAAAGCAGATTACCCATTTGATACTCTTCTTTATCCTTGTATAATTCGAATTCTTTTATCGGTGTCATTTCCGATCCTTCGTAATAATGGTATTGGCTGAGTCTCACTCGTGATTGCATAAAGAATATTTCACTTTCAGGAAATGCTATAGAAAGCTGTTCTTCTAGACTCTTCGCAAGAGCTTTGACCGGCAAATAAAACATCCCTTTTTCCCAGGGATATCTGACCTCGTCGACTTTTACACATTTCCCTCTTGTCACTCTATCTACTACAATCGCCAGCAAAAAGGATAATTTCCTTTTGGAATTGATAAAATAAACTATATTTTTCTCATTCTCTATATTTGTGATTAACTCATTAATATAAGCAAAGTCAATATTCTCAAAGGGCCATCCAGTAAAGTCATAGGCATCACAATACAACTTCCAATAAAAATACCGTATATTCATTTCATTCCCTTTGATCTTAGGGCTGGAATAAGTAATGTGCAGCTTATACGGTTTTAGATCATTATTATTTAAATACACAATCAACTTCTTCAAAGACGAGGTGCTCATAAACATTTCACCAGCTAGCTCCTCCACTGAGAATCGTCCGTCAGTGGTGAACAATAGATTCATCAGCCGATAAAAGGTGGTTTGTCTGAGCATAAAAGAAACCACTTCACTAATCGTCTTCCCTCGTCCATCACGTCGAAGAAATACTCCCTTTCCTCTTGTCACCTCAATGGTAATAGCAGGTGGCAGCTGCTTGCTTATCTCTTCAACCATCTTACGTATGGTTTTATCTGAGATTCCTAGACTTTTCTCAACTTCGGCCAAGGTAAACCATCTTTGTTCCGTATCAAGCAGTGTTAATAGTTGGCTAGCTAATTTATATTCCTTATCCATTTTCCCACCCTATTTCAATTTAGTTTGAATGTTATAGGATAAACAAGGACAATTCCTCTTGCCCTTTTTGTCGTTCTTTTCACGTAATTCCAACAAGCCTCTATAACGAAAAATCGATTCTCCCAGAAGGAAGAATCGGCTTTTTGATCTGTTTGAGTATTATCTATGTTAAGTCTCACCCTAACCCAATTGTGCTATTCAGTATCAAACAAGAAATTTGTTTAAAATAATTCGCCTTACTTATGATAAGGCTCTCCGTATCACTCCAAAGGCGAAATCAATATGAAAAGGATGGAGCATCAAAGGCTACTCCATCCCGCACGTCCAAAAAATGATAGCCGCCTTTCTACTTTATGTAATCAGTAGGTCGATCCGGCAAGCTCAAACTTGACCAAATACACCATAAAACTGGTTATGATATAACTAACCGAGAATCCCTTCTGTGATATAGAATTCAGCATACATTTCCCTAGCAGTAGTCTCGTCATCAGTGTTTGGTTAAATTTCTATTTAGGGCTTGCTGAACGATGAACGTGTCTTTGAAGAACTGTCCATATCTGTTCTCGGCTACTGCCCACGGCACGAGCCGCGCCAACTGAACCCAGCAATTTTCTTCATTGAGCTTCCCGCCGAAGGGGAGAAAGAAATCGCTTGGCAGAATCAGTTGATTTTCAAGATGTGCGGTCGGCTTGAACACGTTTGTCACTCCATCTGCAAAGGTTTTGCGGTACTTTCGTGCTTTCCTTTGCACATGAACTCGACATGAAACGCCCAAAACCCAATTTTCATGCGGTTTTTAGCCGGTTATTCGGCATTCAGCACACCCTATTCATCAAAAATTTTGGGGCTTAAATGAGTCCTGATAATTCAGCACACCTCATAGGTTTTTTCACTTTTCAATACTCAACTATTCATCTTAACTAAAGTTTCAGCGTAGTTAATACTAATGTCCATGCCGAATGGATATATCCCATTTACTCTACCTGTAAAACTACAGAAAATTACTTCGTTATTAGCAGATATTTTAAATTCTTTCCTATGAACACTTTTGTCTGAAAAAGTAATATGAAACGTCTTTTTATTCTTATTTATGTATTTCTTAAATAGACTCATTGCAGTTTTATGATATTCTTTGTTGTAGTTTTCGTCTTGTTTAAGATGTGAATGAAGTTCAAATTTACCTATTACAACATACCCTCTACCTTTGTCAGAGTGAACAGTATCTATAAAAAGATAATTCATAGGAGTATTGATATTGTAACTTAATTGCCCATATTCCGTGCCCCAGAAAATGAAATATCCGTTTTCATCTTCTATAATCCCATTATGGTTTTGTATTTTATTTATTAAATACTCTTTAAGATGCTTGTATGCTAAATCACCCATAAATTCATATGCCTTTAAACCATGATACTTAGACAACTTATTAAGTAGTTCTTTGTCTTCAGTACTGAGATCTTTCCGAATATCATCGATTGCTTCAAGGAATATCGGTAATATTAAATAATCATTATTGGCAGATTTATCAATCATCATTGAAAGTTCATGTCTACACCATGGATATGCTTCGTTATTCTTGAAATATTTATTAGAAATAATAACAATTGCTGCTGATGTATCCTTTATTGCGTTGTTGATTCTTCTCTCAATATTATCTCCAATTTCTATTTCTGAGTTATCTACCCAGTATTTTATATTGAGATTGTAAAGAATACTGCATACTTTTTCCTTAACTCTACCGTCTTCGCTTGCAAAACTAATGAAAAAATACATTTCTTCCTCCTGCTATAAATTGTTTTCCATGGTGCTCTGCTGTGGCAAAATATTAATAAATTGGGTCAATAACGGAGGGTTTATTCTTTTTGAGCAGCAAGTGAATTATACCTAAGTCTTATGAAATAAGACAACTTTCGTTCGTCACTTATATTATCGACCTTAATGATTCAAATCTAAGAACTAATCCAATATATTTGTAATAACATTTTCCAAACTTTCATTATCTCGTAATACTTCAATATTATTTTGACAAATATTCGTTAATAAACTAGCGTAACGGTTTAAGAATTGCTCATTTATATTAGAATCAATAATAAAATATAAAGAATAATCAGTTTTTTCCTTTTTAATACGAACTGCCAATTCCAATTCATAATTACACCAGTTAGATTTAAGGAAATCATCAGTTACATAAAACAAAACTTTATTCGCCAGGTTTAAACCCGTAGCAATCTCCCTTTTTACAATAACTGAATCCTCAGTTGGTTTTAACCGATATTTATCGATCCATACTAGTTCATTTTTTGAGTTTAGATATGGAATCAAATCCTCCACTCTTTCTTTTTGTATTGAAGAGTGACTTAAAAATATACTTGTTCCTTTACCCAATTTTTCGAAGGCCTTGTACCCTTCACCTTCTAATCGGGTTTTATATTTTTCCGTAAAAAACTGATACGTTGGAACATCTTTTTCTTTCTTGTATAGGAATCCTTTTTCCCTTATTATGGAATCCATTTTCGGGTCGACAGAGTAACTATTGAACCCCCTATCACTCATTCTTTTAAATAGTGTATCCAAAGAAATATCAGGCCTGTACAGACCAACTGAAAAAAGGTGGTCCTTCATTTCTTCTATTTCATTATTGGGATTACACTCATAAGATAAAAATACATAAAATTCAAGACTAGACGGTATGTTATTAATGAATATACTGAATCCTGTTAATACGTCCCTGCTGTGGCTAAGTGCAATTTTATTGAGCAAACTAATAGTTTTATTTCTATTTTTAAAGTAATCAAACTCAATTATAAAGTCTTTTCGCATCTAACATCCTCTTCACAGTTTATTTTCGTTTAAGGCCAACAAACTTCTGATTTATTTAGACCTTAATCCCTTGAGTACAAGGCTTATCATTTCAGTTGTGTTTGTCGTATTAAAAAGGATTTCGTTCTCAGCCAAACTTAATCCGTTATTTAACCCGTCAATACCTCGTTCATTAAAGAAGGTAATTATGTTATTGTAGTCTATTGCTTCTAGGCCTTCATCTTTCGTTCTTGAATTGTAATAGTCTTTTAATAATGGATATTTTGAATTTGCTGTCTGATATTCTTCTGTAAGTTCATATGGAACCAGGCCTTTTATGGCATCAATGATATTATTAGCCACGCCTCCCAATGCTCCGATAAGATATATTGGTTTGTTATTTTTCATTCCTATATAAACTTCTTCTACTAATCCGGGAAGGATACCTCTATACCCTGTTGCTTTCCCTCCAACGATAATTCTAGCGTGAATATTGTTATTCATTTTTTCTCGCATTTCTGTGAGACTTTTTGCCCAAATATATTGATTCTCAACTTCTTTAGCCGCCAATACAATTGATGGGTCATCTGGAACTTTGAAAGTAGGCACAACATCGATGAAAGTTGCAATCTCATTTAACTTAGCCTTTAACCCAACTGGAATCGTAGTATATAGTGGGTAACAAACGTAGTTAAAAATTTTCTCCGACGGCCTCTTATTTTCCTTGAGATAATTTCTCGCAAGATCGAATAATATGTTGGTGAAATTTGATTGCGGATCGTAATTAATATCTCCTCCATAAGCTAGTGTTGCTCCACTTACCAGCAGATATCTTGTAAACTCAACCAATGTATCTTGTAAATGATAGTTTTCTAAACCAAATTTATTAATATCTTGTGATTCTGATATCGATAAACCGACCGTCTTTCCACTTAGAAAATTGATTTGTTGAAATTCTTCTTCTTCAATTTTGTTAATAAGCGGAATAAATGTTGGTGTTATGAATTGTAATTCGTTATTCGCAGAATTTATTAGTTGAATTTCTTCATCGCCGAGAGGGGGGTCTGGATAAACTGTAAGATTATGCTTAATATCCTTCATGAACACTAGTGACAACAATTCAGGAGGGTATGACATAATTGCGTGTTCACTAATATCCAATCTATACTTCAATGCTAAATATTTTATATATAGTTGATGGTACTTAAATCTCAGAGTTTCCTTTAATGTTACATGAAGTATTCTTTCAAATTCCTGTAACATGTTATCTGAAATATTTTTTATTCTTATATTTTTTAGATTCGCCATATAAGGGAAACTTCGATCTTCCCCTTCATCAAAAAAGTTGATTATAATAATTGGCCTATTATACCTTTTAGCAATAATAACTTCTTTTCGACACCATTCCCTAGAGGAGTATTTATCCGAGTGAATAACAAGCAAAACAGATTTTTGAATATTAGCTTCTATTTCTTGAGGAAAATCATAACCTATTGCAATATCATTAGCATCAAAAAAGGTCTTTAAAGGGGTGCTACTTTGTATAAAATCACTTAGTCGTTTTGCAATTTCTACACCATCTTCCTTAGCGTGGCTAATAAACAATTTAAGCGGAGGAGGACTTTGCAAGGTAACATTATCCGAAATATCATTAATACGTTCTCTGTCAAATAGTAATCGGCATAATTCATGTGTAATCCTACTTTGTAAATATCTCAGTGGTTCTTCTATTTCAGCGAATAGACGTATAAAGTTTTTTTGTGGTAATCTACTTGATACATTAAAGGAGTTTTCTGTAAGGGCTACTGGGTAAATTATTGACTTAGAATTTTGTATCTTATCTGCAATCCCATTAATATATTCCTTCCACGTATCATCAATTACCATTTCATCGTTTACTAATAAAACTATGGCAGTATGTTCCGATTTTAAAATATCAATATCCAGCGGGTCATTTCCTGTTCTGAAATAAAGGGGTATACCGATTCCACGTGAGAGGGGGTCATTAATGTCTCGATTAAAAAGCGTATAAAATGAACGTGCATAATTAATGCCATCACCAAAAGCAGGATGCCACATAATGTAAATGTTAAGTGGAGCTATAATATTATTACTCATTAATAACTCCACCTGTCCGCAGATTTATTGTTCACAAAATTGGGGTAAGAATTATCTGGTTCAATTTGATCTTTTCTTAAATATGCCTCATGTACCCATTTTTGTATTGAAGAAGGCTTAGTATTCCAAAGGTATAGCTTTGCAAAACCATTCTCCAAATTATCATATAATCTCGGTGGAATAGTGTACGGATTATATTTATTTTCAGCATACCCAGGATATGTAGGTAATAGAATACCTATTAAACCCGATCTTTTATTATACTGAGTATGTCTAAGGCTTGAAGATATCTCCCAATCAACATGTTTCCTTTTCCATGTTTCAGGACCAATTAAAACAACTGTAACTGTTGTATTTCGCAAATACTCATCTCTAATTTTCTGCCTAATTGACTCTGTTTTTAATGAAGTATCAATATCACCTTCCATTACAGAACGTGAAATAATAACTTCAGAATAATCTTGAAATATATTTATAAATTTGTTTTTGTAATGTACTCCGCTGTAAGGGTCTTTCTCTTCCCCATGATGGAAGCTAATAAAAACTCGATGCTTATAACTCATAAACTTCACTCCTAGTACCAAATATCTTATTGACAAAGTTACGCATAAGTTTTGATTTGTTGAAAAATGCAAGTAGATCAGTATGAATTCGAATAATTTCTTAATTAGACAGATTAAATAGTTAAAGTAGGAGCAGCCCAATTAACAACAGTTTTAATTATCTCCTGTATATCTTGCCTCTTGTAAACATTACCTATCAGTTTTTAAATAAGGGTTTAAGCTGTGATAATAGTTTGTAGATTCAGTGAGATACTCATAAGAAGTTGATCCTTTCCTAATTGAATTGAGGTATTTATTTAATCCAATAACACCTTCGATTTTATATGTTATCTTCAAATAATCTGGAAGACTGGTTACATTCCGAAGTGCAAGGGTAGACAGTTCCTTGTTGCTCTTTTTTCCATAACCAACTTCGTATGGTACCCACCATGAATCTTTAGTGGCTTCACTAACAATGCACATCATATGACTAGAATTTGACACACCTTTCTCAATAGCAGCTGTTATTCTAGCTGCATCGTTTTCAGCTACTGCTCTTTGAAGGTTTTCATCATTAATATCCAAGTAAATGTTAAAGCCAGCATCCTGTATATAGTCTCCTATTTGGGTTACTGCAGCTTTATCAACACTAATATGCGATAAAAAGATGCATACATTTTTTCCAGTAAAGTTGTGTGCGGAAAAAGACTCGAACTGTCCTTGACTATTCCGCAATGCAAAATTCCTTCCTCTTATTGCCATGCCTTTATACCTACCTTTCGCGGGTTTATTGTATATCTATATTACCATATTTGGGTAATTTAATGTAATTCGAATTTACCGGTTGATGTAAAAAGACAATTTACTTACAATTAATTTTTGCCCTCCGATAAACTATACCTAAGCAATTCGCCCTACTTGTGATACGGTTCAGCGTAATGTATCTAAGCACAAAGTACTGTTTGACCACAAAATATATATTCGCATTTAAGGACAAAACCACTCCCGAACATGGGGGTGGTTTTGTATCTTCAATTTATAACTAATTAATTTCATCTGGCATATCGTTAAAAAGATCCTACCAATTCTCCTCATTGCCACAACAAAATTTAAACCTGCTGTCGCCAAAACAAATACATTTATTATATGGATTAACTCTTTTCTTCAACATAGTATAAGTTTTTGAATTTTGTTTGTTTTTATAAAAGAGTGTATTCCTGACTAATAATTGCGAACTGTTTTTCACTCGTTTGTAAAGTCCCTCAAATTGCTTGTTTATATCAAGATAAAGCTTTAGCAAGTCATATGAAAAATAAACGAGATCCTTCGTTACACTAGAAAGTAGTTCATTTTCTACTGAAACACTATTAAAGTACATTTCTCTGGTCCAGAGATCACCATTTTTATGTATCTTTGAGCGATTAAAATCAAGACCGCTAATTCTGGATCCAACAGACGGATGAGTAAAATCACAGAGGAAGGTATACAACATCCCCCATGATTCTCCCTTATGAGGCTTTAACTTTGTTTCCATTTTAATTATTGTCTCGCTGTATCCCATTTGAGGGCTAGGGTCAAAAAAACCTTCTTTTACTTGATATTCCTGTAAGTCCCCGTTTAAACTATATTGCTTCCAGTCAACATAGGTTTCAGTGACTATTTTATTCAGATCATTTTCAAATTCAGTAAAATGGTTTTGGGCTTCTAATAGATGATTCCTGCCTAGATCAATTGTATCTGAATTTCCCCTCTGATTAATTGCCCTACTTAAAGATTTTTCAATTTTAGAAATATTAAATTGAGTTTTCCTTAGTGCTTTTTCGAACATCGCTATGCTTTCTAAGAACATTCGTAACAGTCCACCTAAAGATGAATACTTCTCTTCTTTTAATAGAATCAAAAAAGAATGAAAGGATTCAACAATTCGATGTGCAGTCACTTGCCGTGCATAAATGAATTGTTCGTGATAGTTTCCAAACCGCATTAATGTAAATAGAAATAAATCAAACGGTAATTCCTTGGTTTTTATTGAATCGAGTAATAAGTCATTCTTACCATTGCTCCAAACTACTAACTGTGGATGATATTCGTACGCAGCACCCCATAGTTTCTCTTTAAATTGTATTTTTATATCATCAGTTATTACTAAACCATACTTATTCAGTATATCTTCATACAACGACCATAGCTTTTCCATGTTCAACCTCTTCCACCTATGTTCACTTTATCTACTTCCTTAGAACTTCCTTGTGCCATTCGTTAAAAGGCTGAAGGAAGCTATGCTCCTTTACCCAGTCTTGATTATTTAAGTCAAATGTATGTATAAAGTGTCCCGTTGTTCCAACATCAAAAATTCCGCCCTCAACCCCTTGGTTCCGTATCACCAACATAGGTAGCTGTAACATAAAAGCCATTGAAGATTCAATATGGTTCCAAGGGGTTGGTAGAAATTTATTCTTAATGCTTGTTTCCTGTTGGGTATTAGGTTTAGAGATACCCTTCTGTACTATTAATTGTGGGAAACCTAAAATTACTGCTCCAGAACATTCTTTCATTAAATGCTCAACTGCCTTCATTGGAGAAACATTCGGGAAATCTGTTGCACCTATTGTTCTTGCACTCATACCTCTTGTTTCTAGTAACTCTTGTAGTATTTGAACAGTAGACCTTTGATTGTTATCTAATGCATTAGGTCTACTTACAAAGATGTTGATAGCCATATTCATATTCCCCTTTATATTTCTATATCCCTTACCTTACTAAATAACTCCGTTACTACACTTTGCTTATATCCTTTAGCCACCTCAAAATATTTACTAGCCCTATTCACCTTAAAAGCATAAATAACGTTTGAACGGTCATCCGTGCCAATTATATATACACTCACACCTTCTACTGCCAATATATCTCCTAAGTTTTCGATATTATCATTTGTTACTGCAATAGCAACTTTCTCTTTTGGGAAGTATATTCTAGGTGTTGCGTTCATGCCATCAATTCTTGGTCTAATTTCAATACTAATCACATCCGAGACTACTTCTAATTTTTCTTCTTTTATAGCTAGAGAGAAATTAGGGTCTAATTTCTTCAATAAGTATATCAGCGGAGAAATTACAAAGTTGGACTCACTATGGTAATCTTTCAGCAACTCAACCAGAGTATATTTTAAGCCCTTCGAATCCTCACTAATTTGGTATAATTCATCCTGAACATCCTCAGCAATCAAAAATTTTTCAACAGTGATGATGCCTTTCGTCATAGCTTCTCTTATCAATGACTTATATTCGTCTTTATAAACTGCTCCTCTATCATCATTGTATAGAGACTTATAACTGAAGTTATTTTCTACTGTTATTTTCTTAATAAACAAACCTTCAAAATCCATTATGCTCATCCTTCTTTCAATTTTATATTGATATATTTACACTTTAGTCCTCTACTTCAATTTGAGACTGTAGTATGCGATACATAACTCCATCCTTTTCGGAGAGTATATCCTTGAGATATACTCTATTGTTTAATTTATATTCATCTGGGAAAACAATCCCAATATAAGTCATGCGTCTATGCTTTTCTTCCCAAAACCTATATTTCAACAAAGACTTACTTCACTCAATCATAAACAAGATCACTGTTAACGTTGGGAACAACCCCGACGAAAGAAGCGTCAAAGACATTGAATTGTTCTTTGACGCTTCAATTAACGACGACTTTGTGCTTACTTATGATACGGTTCCCCCCGATTTATCTTCACTCCGCGATAAATCTGCTCAATCAGCACCAGACGCATCAGCTGGTGCGGCAAGGTCATGCGCCCAAAGCTCAGCTTCTGCTGGGCGCGCTTCATCACAGCGGGAGACAATCCCGTACTCCCGCCAATAACAAAAGCCACGTGGCTTCGCCCATACGTGGCTAATTTATCGAGCTGGCCCGCGAGATCCTCGCTTGACCAGAGCTCGCCATCCAGCGCGAGCGCGACAACATGCGCATCAGGCTTCAGCTGCGCTAGAAGCCTCTCGCCCTCTCGCTCGCGCACAATCGCTTCCTCCGCCGCACTCATCGTCTCCGGCGCCTTCTCATCGGGCACTTCCGTGAGCGTAAGCTTCACGTAAGGCCCTAACCGCTTGGCATATTCCGCTATGCCAAGCACTAAGTACTTTTCCTTCAGCTTACCAACAGCAGCTATCTGTATATGCAATCCTTACACTTCCCTTTATCATCTCGGATCTATTTTTCAGTCCGCTGCGCTTTTGTCCTTTAAATCCTCTATATCTCGGATATTCCCTTCAGTCCGATATGCTCTCCGAACATGAGAGCCTTTATTCCTCAATATTCGAGTCTTTCTTCATACCTTCACGCTATACGGACATAACCCTATAGATCCTGCTCTACGGTCAGTTAAACCACCAAAAAAGTAGCTGGTTCTTCACAAAAATCACATTTGCGCGGTGGATCCCAATCTGCGAATTGTGTTTCCTTCAGATCTACTACGTCTGGTGCATCCTCATACTCATCTACAAAACGGTCCAATGCTTTCTCAATATGCTCTTTACATACACAATACATCGTCTGCACGCTTCCTATCCCTAGTTGATGGTCGTCCTTATTGTCTATACACAGCATATCAGAAAACGCCTCTCCATGTGAAGACGACAATTTTCGTATTATCTCCGCACGATCCCCTTACCAGTATGCTCCCCACATCCACGCACAAAAAAAACCGCAGCACACAAATGGGTTACCATTTGCATACCGCGGCTCCTTCGAGCTAATCCTAAAATTCCAGCTCAATAAGCTTCAACTAACTAAACTTTATCCAGCTTATGCACTCGAACTTATTCCTCATCTGTCTTCTCAGCCAGCTTAAACTTCGTAACCTTCAGCTTCCCATCACGGTAAAAGCTAATCTCAATCTCGTCACCAATCTTCTTCTGTTGGTACAAGTATTTGCGAAGGTCCATCGTACTGCTGATCGGATGACGATCCAGCTTAACGATCACGTCATTGAACAGCAAACCTGCATCCTTAGCAGGGCCAACCGCTTCAAGCACGATTACACCATCGTAAACCTCGTCTGGCAGCGTAAGCTTCTGTCCGCCCTCAAGAATCTGATCTTCACCTGGGTCAGCCTCTTCTTCGTCATGAGGAACATCGCCCTCCGGCAAAATCCCGCCTTCGCCAGGGTTGCTGTACGCATCCTCAAAGTCCTGCTGCTCCCAATATTGCTCCAAATCCATCGTGTATACGCCAAGATATGGTCGCGGCACATGGCCCAGCTTAATTAAGCTTTCAACAATCGGCATAGCCAGATTGATTGGGATAGCAAAGCCAATGCCCTCTACGCCAAGATCAGCTATTTTCATACTGTTGATGCCAACTACACGTCCATTTAAATCGATCAGCGGTCCGCCGCTGTTTCCTTGGTTTATGGATGCATCAATCTGAATAACCTCTTGTTCCCAGTCGTACACACCATCTTGATTAAGTGATACCGGTACAATTTGTCTTGTCTTGCTCACGCTGCCCGTTGTGACAGACTCTCCGAGTCCGAGCGGGTTGCCGATCGCAATAATATATTCAGCAGGGCGAAGCGCCGACGAATCGCCAATTTCTGCAACGACTTCGATTCCTTTTGCGTCAATTTCCAGCACAGCAAGATCCGTAATTTGATCTTTACCGACAATACGTGCCTCTCGCGCTTCTCCATTCATCAGTACAACCTTTACCGCTTGTGCCTGATCAATGACGTGGTAATTCGTAATAATAATCGCTTTGCCATCTTTCTTGCTAATGATTACACCTGAGCCAACACCCGCTTCACGAAGTGTACCTTTGCCTGCTTCTTTTTCCGGCTGCGATTTGTCTTTTCCAATGCCAAGAGAGAACATTTGCTGATTAATGACGCTTACGACGGCCGGTCTTACTTTCGCTGAAGCCTGTATAGGACGCTCAAGCGGATCAATCACTTGTATACCACCCGTTACAGGTGCAGCACCGCCGCCGCTGGTCGTACCACTGCCTCCGCCGCCAAACACAGCACCGAACAACAACGTTGCAGCTACCGCGCTCGTGATAGAAGATACAAATGCAATACGAACGTTGGACCACTTGCGTCCACCGCTCTTATATCGAAATGCAAAGTCTCCTTTCTTACTCTCGCGAGCAGCACGCTTGGATACTTTGGTTGAATAAAAATCGTCGTCGAATAAGCTCATTACTATCGCCCCTCTCAATGCCTCGGACATCAAGACTATTTTTTTGAATCTAGGAATGTTTTCGGAAGAAATGACTAAAATAATAATAGAATCATGCGATGCTTATCAGAAGTTTTTTGTTGCGCTTCAAAAGTCGTTCCAATAAAGGAGAAATGATATATGAAATCCAAAACGCCTGTCGCTTGGGAACATGTTCAGCTTGCTGCAAAGCTAGCAGATTTAAAGGATGATCACTACCGTACCGTTCTCACCTTAAGTGCGATGCTAGAATTGTTTATAGATAAGGGCATACTTACTAGAGAAGAGCTAAGTGCTAAAGCGGATGCGCTTGATGCACAGCTGGAATCCCTTATTTCTGCTTCACTACATCCCATGACGTAGGTCGGTCGTGATAGGTTGCGCGTAGAGGGTGTTCTTCTTTCTTATAAAATATTCCATGGTCCTCTAATATAGTATTCACGGTCAGCATTGCCAAATCCATTAAATTATGGTCAAGGCTCAAATGAGCCAAATAAACGCGTTTCGTTCGATCTGTCATAAGCTCTAGCAGCGCTTCGCCTGCAGCCACATTGGATAAATGGCCAACATCGCTCAATATCCGGCGCTTCGTATTCCACGGGTAACGCCCCATGCGAAGCATTTCCGTATCGTGATTGGCCTCAAGCACAAGCACATCGGAATCAATAATTTGACGTTTGACCTTTTCACTTACATACCCAAGGTCAGTAGCTAGGCTCAGCTTCTCGCCATTCTCTACAAAGCAATAACCTACAGGCTCTGCCGCGTCATGAGAGATCGGGTACGATTGAATGGCCATTGAACCGAGGTTGACCTCTTCACCTGTTTCCATAAACACTCGCTTCTCTGGAGCAATCGTGCCAACATGCCTCTCCATTGCAGCCCACGTTGCCTCATTTGCATAAATGGGCAAATCATATTTCCTTGCAAAAGCTCCCAATCCCTTAATATGATCGGAATGCTCATGTGTGACGAACAGCCCGTCCAATTGATGACCCATTACTCCGCGCTCGCGCATGAGTTCATCCAGCTTCTTCGCGCTCATACCGGCATCTACAATGACCATCTTGTCATTCCCCTGCACGATGGTTGCATTGCCGGTCGATCCGCTTCCTAGTACTGTAAATCGAAGTCCCATAATTGCTTTTTCCTGTCCCTTCTCCTGCTCCCGTTAACGTAAACCGTTCGCTGCCGCTTCCCCTTGCTCATCATCCGTTGCAACCTCGCCGCTGATGGCATGCACGTAAAACAGATGGCCGTCCTCCAGCATAACACGCCATGACGGCACCGACACTTGACGCTCCGAATCAAAGATTTGTCCTTTATAGCCAAGCTGGATATCGGTAATGACCGCACCATCGGGTAAATAAGTTTCAATCAAGCTCGCTACCACCTTGGCAGCTGGCAGTACCTGCTTGGCTTCACCTGATCCAAGCAGCTCTACGCGATCCTGCAAAAAAGAAGTAATCTTCTGATCTTTAATAAAAAGCTTCAGCTTCACATCAAACATCGGACGTCCTTCTACTACTCGATAAAAAACAGACTCGCCTACACTGCTGTTCAGCAAATCAAATGCATATTGATCAAGCTCAGGAATACGATCTCCCAGTGTCTTTATTAATTCTTTTTTGGAATAGATGATCGTACTATCCACCGGCTCTTTCAATATAACTGGCTCCGCATTTTTGCGGCTGTCAGAGTGGAGCAAATAAGTTAAGTCCTTGAGCTCAGGTGTTTCCAGCGACAGATTGGCTTCTAACGAAATACGCTTCTGCTGCATGAGCAGTAACTTATCCTGCGGCAGCTCCGCCGTATTTACATTAATGTTCAACTGTTCCCTGATATCCAGCCATAGCTGATAACCAAGTAATACATTGAGCAGCAAAAACGAAATAATAAGCACGTTTTTCGCTCGTCCCCAATCCAATCGCCTTCACCTCCTGTTTTCGTATCCTATTTCTATGGTCCATTAAGCGAACGAATCTGGCTCGCACCTGCTGATAAGCTTACGGCTCCTGCAGCATTAGCTGCTGTAGCTGTCGTATCATTTGGCTTATCTGAATTGCCATCAGCCTCACCTTGCACAGCGTCCTCATCCTTCTGCTCAGGCGGTGTAAATCCACTTCGATAAGCCTCTACCAATATTTCTTCCGTACCGTCTTTCAAGCGAACAGCCCATACCGGTATGAACCGAAGTCTGTTCTCATCGATCGGAGCTGCTTGCAGCGCTGGGAACAATGCTGTCACTTCACTGCGTCTATCGTAATTACTGAGCGTTTTCTCCAGCTCTTCCCCGCCTGACAACCAACGAACATTCCTCGATTCCGACTGCGCTCCAAGCGTAATAAGTGTTCTCGAATATTCGGTTACGACACCTTGCTGAAGCCTCAATCTCATGTACCCATAGCGGAACGGCTTCGTGTCCATAACAGGATACTGCTCGACATATTGCTTAAATCTAATATCCTTGCCTTCGCTGCCTGGCATAGCATTCACAAAACGATGTGTGCCGTCCCATCCGCCATGCTGATTGACAAAATCTACTGAGGCATACACATTGTCGCTAAGCAAGTTTTCCGTAATTTGCGGAGCGCTTGGATCTGTATAGCTGATCCACTTGCCGTTCTGTTCTACCTGCAATCCCCGCTTGCCGTCTGTATAAATTTGCGAACCGCCTCGGTCTTCAATTGCTCTTGTTGTGCTTTGATCGAAAAATAAGCTTCGTTTCATCAAATCCGGCGAATACGTCTCGTAAGGAAATACGATTTCCGTTGACTGAATCGGCGCAACCGGTATATAAAGACCGTCTGCTGTCATGGTGTACTTAGGCTGGAACTGACCGAACCCCACATAGTCCTGCACATCGCGTACTGTCAGATCCGCACGAACGGACTCGTAAACCATCTCGCCATCAGCGCTAAAAAAGAACGTTCGAATTTCCTCGGTGCCCGACGTCTTGAAGATCCAGATGCGGTCAATCGTTTCGTTCAAGAACAGCAAATCACCTTCCAGCTTAAGCAGCTTCTGCAGCAGCTCTACTGGAATGCCGTTATCAAAGCGAAGCTCGATACCGATATCATTTTTGCGAATTTCTTCCCAGTTGAGCACATCCGAAGGGCTTCGCTGGAACCCTTTAAATTCTCTACCCTGAATGCGCTGGTTAAGAATCATCTCGTAGAACTGTGTCCCCGGATAGATGATGGTATGCTTATTGCCGCCTAAGTGGATAACTAACGCTTCTGGAAAAATAACACTCTCTACGCTTGTCGGTTTTCCTATTGGCTCCGAATTAACATAATCCTGATCGCTTCTTACCGTAGCGCCAAGACCAGGCATGCTGTATGCAAGCAAATAGCTTTGAAGGAGACTAAGCACGACTAGCAGGATAAGCGTTGTTGTCTTTATTTTTTCTTTCATGCCAGCTCGCCCCCTTCCTGTAGAAGTGGAAGAGTAAATGTAACCGTAGTTCCTTCATTTAGCTCGGAATCAAGTGAAATCGTACCGCTATGTGCCTTCACAATTTCCCGGGCAATCGAAAGCCCAAGGCCTGTTCCGCCCATATTGCGTGAGCGAGCTTTATCTACACGATAGAAGCGGTCAAAAATACGATTCAAATCCTTTTTCGGAATTCCAATGCCAGTATCCTTCACACTAATTGAAAGTGATGCCGAATCGGCCGGCTTCTTCGCCGTTAATTCAATCGTTCCACCGTCCAGCGTATATTTGATTGCATTGGAGAATAAATTATCAAGCACCTGATCAATCTGATCGCGATCCAGCCAAGCGGACTCCAGCCCTTGATCAACGCTCACTGCGGCTTTAATCGACTTCTGCCTAAGCTGAAATGAGAAACGATCTGCCACTTCATCAAGCATGTCATGAACATTTGTCTGTCTGCGGCGCAGCGGCGCTTGGTTTGAATCGAGCCGCGACAAATGCAGCAGATCTGTGACGAGCCGAATCATCCGCTCCGTTTCATTGCGAATAACGCCAACAAACCGCTCGGATAACTCCCGTTCATCCAGTGCACCGTCATTAAGTGCTTCTGCATAACTCTTAATTGTAGTAAGCGGTGTACGCAGCTCATGCGATACATTCGCGACAAACTGACGCCGCGATTGCTCAAGTTTCTCTTGTTCTGTCACATCCTGCAAGACAGCAATCGTTCCGGTAATGCCCTTATCCCGACGATGAATAGGCGTAAATGTTACTTTAAGCAGCCCCTCATCATTATCGTTCATCTCCTGCCCATCCTCATCACGTTCAATAAGCAGTGTCTGACCGCGCCCTTGCTGCAGCTCTTCGAGCCGTTCCTCGGATAGATCGAACAGCTCGGACAACTCAAGTCCTTCACAGGAGCGTACGTCGAGCAATTCTAGTGCTCTCCTATTCCATACGATGACCTTGCCGTTCTCATCCGCTGCAACAACGCCATCGCTCATGTTGGAGAGAACGGAATTCAGCTTCTCATTTTCCTCTTCATTTACCGATAGAGCTTCTTTAAGCCGAATCGTCATATCGTTGAAGGCAACGCTCAAGCTGCCAATCTCATCATCGCCAAGCACGGGCACCTGCAGATCGAATTTCCCTTGTGAAATCGCCTCTGCTTGCCTCGTCAGACCTTGAATCGGGCTCGTAATGGTATGAGCAAGCAATATGCCAAGCACACCAGTGAGACCAAGCGCAATAAGTGTCCCTGAGAAAAATATCTGATTGACCCTGTTGACGGTCTCATACAGCTCGTTCATCGACGCAACGACATATACAACCCCAACCACCTTGTTGTCATTAATCGTCACTGGCTGGGCAATCATCTTTTTGCGTGTATTATCATCATCTATAATTTCTTGCTCATTGTCTGTAATGTTCTGAAGTGCCCGGCTTACAGCAAGCGATTTGTTCTTCTGGCCAATATAGGTCTCGTTGCTTTGAACGGACGTCGCTACCATCTTCCCGTTCGAATCAAGCACCTGCACCTCGGCGCCGCTAATGCTGAACAGATTGCGAACGACCAAACTAAGATCCTCTGTCGTGCTTTCCGCAGAATCACCCTCAGTATCTGGTTTAGCCGCTAAGCTCGGAGCTGCAAACTTAGATAAGATATCCGCTTGCTCCTTCAAATTTTTCGTGAAGCTGTCAATTAAGGAGTTTTTGACCGTACTTATAAAATAAACACCGATCAACTGCATAGCCACCAATATAAGCAGCAAATAGATGATGACCAGCTTTACTTGGATTGTGCGAAAAAAACTTTTGCCCTTCATCCTGGGCCGAAGCCTCCGGACTTGGAGTTGCGCATCATATAGCCAAGACCGCGCCGTGTCATAATGTACTCAGGGCGACTTGGATCATCCTCTATCTTCTCGCGCAATCTTCTAATCGTAACATCAACCGTTCGCACGTCTCCGAAATACTCAAATCCCCATACTGCTTGAAGCAAATGCTCCCGCGTCATCACCTTGCCGCTGTTGCGGGCCATATAATAAACGAGCTCATACTCACGATGAGTCAGATCAAGCGGTACGCCGTCCTTATAAACGACATACATATCAGTATCCACAAATAGGTTGAACAGCTTAAAGCCCTGCTGCTCCTGCTCGGCGGAATGATCGGCAGTGCCAGCATGATCACCGCTTGCAGCTTCTTCTGTCTTTTGCTGCCTGCGCAGATGCGCCTTCACTCGCGCGAGCAATTCCCTTGTGCTAAATGGTTTTGTCACATAATCATCAGCGCCCAGCTCAAGCCCAAGCACCTTATCAATTTCCGTATCCTTGGCCGTCAGCATAATGATTGGCATTTGCAGCTTGGCGCGAACCTCGCGGCATACATCCATACCGTCCTTTACAGGCAGCATCAGGTCCAGCAAAATAAGATCAGGAAGCTCCTCGAACGCAAGCCGTACCGCCTCACCGCCATCGAAAGCGCAAATAACCTGATGCCCTTCCTTCTCCAAATTAAACTTTATAATATCTGCAATCGGCTGTTCGTCATCGACCACTAATATTTTTCCGTGCATCGCTACACCCGCCCGTCGCTTGTCCTTTTTATTACCTTCTATTTTAACACTGTTATCCCTTGCTTCACAATGAAACTTCCCTCATGTTGAAAGGTTTTTCCTCAGTCCGCCATCACTGCATGAATAAGTTAAATACTCCATGTCCATACACAACATTTATATACGCAAAAAAAAGAAACACTTCGCTTATAGCAAAAGTGTTTCTCTCTAGTAAATTATGGGTATATGTTATAAGTACTTTAATGGATTTTGCAAAACGCCGTCCTTGTGTACTTCAAAATGCAAATGAACGCCAGTAGAGTTTCCTGTACTGCCCATGATAGCAATCTTTTCACCCTTCTCAACAATATCCCCTACTTTGGTATTGTAAGAGCTAAGGTGACCGTATACGGTTTTGTAGCCGTTCTTATGATTGATAATAACCGTTTTGCCTAGACCTGGCTTCGTTCCAACAAACTCAACTTTTCCTGTATCGGATGCAAGAATGTTCTTGTTGCCAGTAAGGTCAATACCGTTATGCATGCGTCCCCAGCGTTTCCCGAACTTACTAGTCATTCTAGATCCGGAGACAGGCATTGCAAAACGTCCTGATCCTTCTCCCAAAACAACCTTCGTTCCTCGTTCAACAATTTTTGGAGTCGCTTCTTTAATTACTTCTTTCGTGAGAAGCTCTTCGGATACGACGTAACCGTTTTGCTTCACGATACGATAAGTCATACGTTTAGAGCCAGCCGTACCATTTGCTATCGTCTTCGACTCGCCTACACGCATGCTCGCATTTTTCATAATTTCAACGGGTGGTTCAATCGTTTCTACTTCAACTAAATTCTCGGTTGTCTTTACTGTGAGCTCCGGTTGGAGCACCGTTAGATCAAGAACATCACCAATCGTTATCTTATCATCTTTAATCCATGCGTTATTCTTATAAATAACCTCTGGGGAAATATCAAATTTCTGTGCGATACAGCCGACGCAATCGCCTGCTTGTACCGTATATTTAGTTGGTTGAATACTGCCTTGAACGAGCATCTTATAAATGGCTTCTGCTTCCATGATCTGTTCTGGATCGGTATCAATTGATTCCATCATTACCGCTTCAATGAATTCAACTTCTGTCACTTCACGCCCAGGCTGCTTAGAGGCTGCCTTCGAATCAAGCGCTGGCGGCTTTGCATCTTTTGCATTGAACGAAAGCGACTTCACTTCCTTTGCTTCCTTCTTCGCTGCGGCAAGCTTCGGTGCAAACTTGCTTTGCACACGCAATAAAACTTCATCTGCTGTCTGTTGGTCTTTCACAATGCCGATGACTTTTCCATCAACCTTCACTTCGACACCAACCGCATGAGAGGTAAACAACCCTTCAAGCTTGTCCAGCGTACCAGCAGTTTCTGGAGTTCCTTTGAATGCATGATCAGGCTCATAGGTAATTGTTCCTGTATCAAGCACCATGTTAATGCCCGGGTTAGCTTGCTGAACCTCTTCGGTTTCCAGCAAAACTAGCTGCTCTACTTCTTGTGGATCACTTACGGTTCCAACGGCTGTTCCATTCATATATACGTTATAAAATTCGACTGTGTTTGCTTGAACATATTGGATTCCGCTAAATCCGGCTACTGTGAGGAGTACGAGCGCCCCGCCCGCTAACTGAACCGGCTTTTTTCGCCAAAACGGCTTGTTTGCCTGATCACTTGCGGATTGTTGCTGTGTCTTGCCATCCAGTTGTTGCGATCGGTCATGCCGAAAGTACTGAATCGCTTGATTCCATACTTTCTGAATCCGACCCTTGTCCCTGAAAACGGTCATGATTGTCTCCTTTTCGCGCTAATGCAACTTTTTTTCCGATTTCCGACATAAAAAAAGACGAATTATCCTGTCGGATCGTTCGCCTAATACTGTAACATATGCCCAACAATTGGAGCAACCTTTACACCCTATTCACAATATTAATATTTTTTCAGAATCTCCATCATTTGCCCATATTCGGTCTTGTCGAGATGTTGTGCCATTATTTGTTGAATCTCTGTCAACTCTTGTTCTGTCAGCCCATTTTCGATATATTGAGAGATCGTTTGCCACGATTCTTGCGGTAATTTTGTCATAAGCAGACTGAATAATTTTTCTTTATCCTCATCGCTCATTTGATCCTTTACCTCAGTCAAATCATCCGTTGTCATCGCTGTCTCGGTATCATCAACACCTGCTGTTCCCTCTTCAACACTGCCATCTTCAGGTTTTGCTCCACTTCCTGCTTCGGTGCCCCCGCCAATGCCCATATCGGTAAGCGGAGCATCCGTTGCTTGCCCAAAGGCGTCGATGGCTGCCGGTGGATCAGTCTGCTCATTTTCACCTGCATCTGTTGCTGGAGTATCCTCACCATCAGCTATAGTCTTCTTCTCTTCTTTATCTGCAATATCCGTCGTTACTAGCGGATCTGCTCCCCATAGTTTGCCCCATACGCCTGACATTGCCATCGGCGGCACTTCAAGCGGTAAATTGAATTGTTTTAATATCGTTTCCACATAGCTGGTTACAATATATCCCGTCGTCCAAATGGATAAGAAACTTACGATTAATCCTGCTGCTACAATTTTCGCCAGCCATTCTACTTTTTTCAACATTGCCGCACCAATCCCTTCGTCCAGCAGCTGTCAAATTGTTATTTAGCAGCCGCAATTGCCATAATCTGTTATATATCATTATGGTCAACATTAGGGACAACCATTCTTCTAAACTCTATTAATTTCCTATAATTGAGTGTTTTAAAGCGAGTTTTCAACATTTATATACAAAAAAAAGGATGGCCCGCAGGCCACCCTTTGTAAAAAACATTTTATTCGTAAATCGGACGAACAGGGTTCGTTTGCTCACGGTTACGGCCAACGGAGAAGATCGCAATTGGAATACCTGTAAGCTCGGATACACGGTTCAAGTAATTGCGTGTATTCACTGGAAGATCCTCAAGTGTTTTCGCGCCAGAGATATCCTCTGACCAGCCTGGGTGCTCCTCGTAAATCGCTTCGCACTCTGATACCATTTTGAGGCTTGCTGGGTAAGTATCAATCACTTCGCCGCGCAATTTGTAGCCTGTGCAAATTTTAACTGTTTCAAGGCCTGTAAGAACGTCTAGCGAGTTCAGAGAAAGGCCTGTAATACCGCTAACGCGGCGTGCATGACGAACAACTACCGTATCGAACCAGCCAACGCGGCGTGGACGACCTGTTACTGTACCGTATTCATGACCTTTGTCACGAATCATTTGACCGATTTCGTTGTCTTGCTCTGTTGGGAAGGGACCATCGCCTACACGAGTTGTGTATGCTTTAGCAACACCAATAACTTGCTGGATTTTTGACGGACCAACGCCAGAACCGATACAAACTCCGCCAGCTGATGGGTTGGATGATGTTACGTACGGATAAGTTCCTTGGTCAATATCAAGCATAACGCCTTGAGCGCCTTCGAACAAAACCTTCTGACCAGCATCGATAGCATCGTTTAGAATAACAGAAGTATCTGTTACATATTTGCGAAGCACTTCTGCAAAACCAAGATAGTCGGCAACGATGGAATCCGCATTAAGATGCGCTCCGCCATATACTTGCTCAATCAATTGGTTTTTCTCGATGATAATGCTGCGAACTCTGGATTCAAATTCCTCAGCATCCATCAAATCAGCAATACGAATGCCGTTGCGTGCCGCTTTATCCATGTAGCAAGGGCCGATCCCTTTGCGAGTTGTGCCGATTTTATTATCGCCTTTACGATCCTCTTCAAGACCGTCAAGTACAAGGTGATAAGGCATAATGACATGAGCGCGATCGCTAATTTTCAAATTATCAGTAGAGAAGCCATTTTCGTGAATATAGTTAATTTCGTCAATCAGAGCTTCCGGATTAATAACCATTCCGTTACCGATGACGCAAGTTTTATCATGATTGAAAATACCCGATGGAATCATCGTCAATTTATATTTTTTGTTATCAATAAGGATGGTGTGTCCGGCATTGTTTCCTCCTTGGTAACGAGCGACGACGTCGGCTCCCTCTGCCAAGTAATCAGTGATTTTGCCTTTACCTTCGTCTCCCCACTGTGTACCAACTACAACAACCGTAGACATAATTATACCCCCGTCCGGTGTTTATAAGCACCGAAAATTACCGTCCCAATGCTTTATACACCAGCAAACCTTTTATAAAAGGGCCCGTGTCACAAGTCAAAAGACAGCATTAATAGTGTAGCAGTCCAACATCGAGAAGTCAAACGAAAAACGAACAATTGCATAACTACACATGCAATTGTTCGGATATTCACGACGCTTGCATCGGATCTTGATGCGCGCGATCGATACTTACGAATTTATTGTACTTTTTGAGAAACACGAGCTCAACCGTACCTACCGGTCCATTCCGCTGTTTAGCGATAATGATCTCGATAATATCTTTTTTCTCAGACTCTTTGTCATAATAATCATCCCGGTAAAGGAACGATACGATATCAGCATCTTGCTCGATAGATCCCGATTCCCGAAGGTCGGACATCATCGGACGTTTGTCTTGCCGCTGCTCAACGCCCCGGCTCAGCTGAGAAAGTGCAATAACGGGAACTTCAAGCTCACGCGCAATTTGCTTCAGTGTACGTGAAATTTCGGATACCTCTTGCTGCCTATTCTCGCCCGCTTTACCGCGGCCGGAGATCAGCTGCAAATAGTCTATCATGATCATGCCTAGCCCTTTTTCCTTCTTCAAGCGACGGCATTTGGCGCGAATTTCTGCGACCGTAATGCCCGGTGTATCATCAATAAAGATTTGTGCCTCCGAAAGCGATCCAATCGCCATCGTCAGCTTTTCCCAGTCATCGCCTTCGAGGTGCCCTGTCCGCATCCGCTGGGCGTCTACATTTGCTTCTGCGCAAATCATACGCTGTACAAGCTGTGCCGCTGACATCTCCAGACTAAAGATCGCGACGGTCTCGCGTGCGCGAACGCCAACATTTTGTGCAACGTTAAGCGCGAATGCCGTTTTACCTACAGAAGGACGGGCAGCAACGATGATCAAGTCGCTTCGCTGGAAGCCGGCCGTCATCCGATCCAGATCGGTAAATCCGGATGGAATGCCTGTTGTGCCGCCTTTATCCTGGTACAGCTGCTCTACCTTCTCGAATACCTCCATCAATACGTCTCTAATGGAGATGAACCCGCTACCAGAGCGGCGGTTCGATATTTCGAGAATTTGTTTCTCTGCATCTCCGAGAAGTACACCAACATCCTCTGAATTCGCATAACCATCGGATACGATGTTTGTTGCTGTGCGAATAAGGCGCCTCAGCATCGACTTCTCTTCTACAATTTGTGCATAGTAGTCAACGTTTGCTGCGGTTGGCACCGAGTTGGCAAGCTTCGCCAAATAGCTGACTCCACCAATTTCCTCAAGCAAATGCTGATCCTGCAAATGCGCTGTCAAGGTCACGAGATCAACCGGCTGGTTGTTCTCTGCGATTTCAACCATCGCCTCATATATTTGTCTGTGAGGACCGCTGTAGAAGTCTTCACTGCGCACGCGCTCCATCGCTGTAATCAAGGCTTCTGATTGCAGCAATATCGCTCCGATAACAGCTTGTTCCGCTTCTAAGTTTTGCGGTGGAACACGATCAAACATCAATTCAGTGCTCATGGGCCCCTCCTAAAAGGTTTGCATAGCAAACCTACTTCGTAAGCATACGCTAAGGTTTTCGAAGAAAACCTACATCGTAAGCATATAGCTAAGTCTTACATAAAAGCCTACTTCGTAAGCATAAGCCAAGGTTCTGTAACAAACCTTGGCTTATACTTTAGACTGCTCTATTCTTCAGACGCCTGCACGTTCAGCTTCGCTTTCACTTCAGGGTGAAGCTTCACAACGACTTGTGTAACACCCAGCGTACGGATTGGATCATCAAGCTCGATTTTGCGTTTATCTACTTTAATGCCTTTCGCCGCTAATGCTTCGCCAATTTGTTTGCTCGTAATGGCACCAAATAGTCTGCCGCCCTCGCCTGCTTTTGTCTTAATTACGATGGTCATCTCTTCAAGCTTCTTGCCTAGTTCTTGCGCGTCCTGCTTTTCTTTATCCTTGCGCTTCTGTTCAGAAGCATGCTGTACTTCAAGCGTCTTCAGGTTGCCGTCGGATGCCAGCTTCGCAAGCCCTTGCGGCAATAGAAAATTACGTACATACCCTTCGGACAGATCCTTTACTTGCCCTTTTTTCCCTTGTCCTTTAACATCCTGCAAAAAGATTACTTTCATTCAAATAACCCCTCTTCCTTTTCAATTTCTTCTAACACTTGTTTCAAACGCTCCGCTACTTCCACCACAGAGCCTTCCAGCTGAGCGGCAGCATTCGTCAAATGTCCGCCTCCGCCCATTCTCTCCATGACGACCTGTACATTCATATGGCCTAATGAACGCGCACTAATGCCAATAAGTCCATCTTGGCGCTCTCCGATAACGAAGGAAGCAAGTATATCCGTCATATTCAGCAGCGTATCCGCTGATTGCGCGATGAGCAGCTGCGAATATTTACGACCGCTTTCGGTTACTGCAATGGCGACATGCTCATAAAGCACCTCAGCATGCTTAATAATTTCAGCCTTGCGCACGTATTCTTCAAGATCCTCTTTCAGCATCCGCTGAATCATCATCGAATCTGCCCCATTACGGCGCAGGAATGATGCCGCTTCAAACGTTCTCGCACCAGTGCGAAGCGAGAAGCTCTTTGTATCTACCGTAATACCGGCAAGCAAAGCTGTTGATTCCCGTACATCGAGTACTACTCGATCATGGATGTATTGCAGCAGCTCCGTTACGAGCTCACATGTTGATGAAGCGTAAGGCTCCATATAAATTAATATCGCATTTGCGATAAATTCCTCGCTGCGGCGGTGATGATCGACAACGACAATGCGGTCGGTCTGTGTAAGCAGCTTAGGCTCCTTTACCATCGATACTTTGTGCGTATCAACAACGACAGCGAGCGTCTGAGGTGTGATCAATGCCGAGGCCTGCTCTGGTGAGACAAAGCGTTTGGACAGCTTCTCGTCTTCGCGGATGAGCTCCATCATTTTCTGAATGGCTGGATTTACGCCTTCTAATACAATATAAGCTTCCTTGCCGAACAGCTGCGCTGCCTTCATAACACCGATCGCTGCTCCAATCGCATCCATATCGGGCATTTTGTGCCCCATAATGACTACGTTATGGCTCTCGCGTATCAGATCACGTAATGCATGTGCGACCACCCGTGCGCGCACGCGTGTCCGTTTCTCTACCGCATTCGACTTGCCGCCATAGAAGGATTGCCGACTGCCAACCTTCACCGCTGCTTGGTCGCCGCCTCGTCCGAGCGCGATATCAAGACTCATATGCGCCCATTGACCGAGCTCGATTATATGCTCAGCCCCTGCCGCAAAACCGATGCTCAGCGTAACCGGAATTTTGTGATCGCCGGTAATATCTCTAACCTCGTCCAGCACGACAAAACGTGATTGCTCAAGCTGCTTTAACGTTTTTTGATCCGTCACGAGCAGAAAACGATCCGACGTGAGCCTCTTCAAATAAATATGATACTTTTGAGCCCACTCGGTAATTTCCGTCGTCACCTTCGAGAGCATAGAGCTGCGCTGGTGATCGTCGAGACCCTGCGTAACTTCTTCAAGATTATCAATCATTACAATGCCGATAACGAGCTTCTCATCATCGTATTTGCGGCCAAGCTGCCACAGATCCGTAATGTTCTTTACATAAAGAATGCGTTCCTTCTGTTTGAAGATCAGCTGGTAAACTTGCGAGCCTACTGTAGCTTCAATCGTTCCTTCGCGTTCCTTCACTTGCTGCAATGATGGGAACAGCTCCGCTAGCGGAACGCCAATGACGGTTTCCCGCTCCACCATATTAGCAATATAAGGATTATGCCATTCCACCATACGATCTTCGTTATATAAAATAATTCCGAAAGGAAGTTCGCTGACGACATCGTTTCCTGCCTTTTTAACCCGGTAGGACAACGTGCCTAGATACGATTTCAAATCTTTGCGGAAAGCACGTTCTGCCATTATGGTATAAAACAATACCAAGGCCGTGAGCAGTAATCCGAGCAGCCCAAGCAGCCACTCGAACCATGCAAGTCCCACTGACATGAGCACCATCAATGCAAAGGCCCACATTTGATGCATTCCGTGCCATCGTGTAACCAAAAACTTCGGCATTTCCTATCCGCTCCTGTGCTATGGTTTCGTAAACGACTTGCGGATTGGAAAAGCAGTATCCAGCACGCCGATCAAGCTAAGCGGCGGGATCAATAGCACCGGAATCGCAATAAGAATCGGTACCGCTTTGTTCCATCCTCGCTGATGAGCAAGGAAAAAGAAAAATCCGACAGCCTGAAACGCAAAAACATAACTAAGCAGAGGTACCAAGTTCATCAAAGCCACTGCAAAAAAAGAATCGCTCGTCGTCGACGAGAACAGCTCGATTACATAAGTAATTAAATAAAGCACAACGAGTATACGAGGCAAACGCCAATCTTTGGCACGCGTAAACCTAGGCACTTCCGGGCCGCCGCTCCACTTTACAGCTCTGCGAGCTATAAATTGCGATATAGCAGTGAGTACGAAAGCGATAATAATAAAGGTTACAGGAATAGAATTGACCATCGTACGAGCAACAACCTCAGTTAGATCCGAATTCCATTCTGTAGGAAGCAGCTGCTTTGTCATCAGTTCATCGACTGTTGACCTTATAAATGTTCTGAGCTCTTTAATGAGCGAAATATTCAAGAACGCCTCGAATATGATCAACTCAAGCATCAACTGAGCAAGAACGACGACGCTGACCGTCCGAAGAACCTTTGAGGCAGGCGCTTGTTTCATATACAAGTGGCCCATCACAATAGACGGTATGAGGAAAAATAATCCGATAATAAGTGTAGCTGGCCCGCCGATAATAAATGCCAGCGCCCATACCGGAAGCAGATGCAGCACAAAAGATTTTGGCGACAGTATCGTATACAGCACGACATACGGCACCATAAGCAGCAGCATGGTAATTACGTTAAATAGCGGTACTAGAAGGGACAATAATAAAAGGAGTGCCGCAAAGCTCCACAGCACTGGTTTCAAGCCGGTTCTCAAACCGTTCACCTCTTGCTTATATAATCTGGTTTCTTACGAAACTTTTACAACTCATTATAGCATAAAAGCTAAACATATCACTCACATTCCAGCAGGCTCACTCTTTAGTCGAACTGTCCGCTTAGGCGCTTCCTATAAAAGAAAAAGACGGAACAGCAAGCTTATTCCGTCTTATTGCTTATTATATTGCCCTGCCTAGTTTGAAAATAGTACCTGAAGACGATCCCAATCGCTGCCGTTTCTTATTTATCTTGAAGCACATTATGCTGCTCCATAATAATTTTTTGGCAATAATCAATGATCTCGCTTCTGCGTACAATGCCAATAAAACGGTTCATATCATCGACAACCGGTACAAAGTTTTGCACCTTTGCCAGCGAGATCAGATCATCCATATTAGCATCAATTCGTACCGTCTTGTTGTTCATTCGAAGCGGTACATCGATTAGCTTCACCTTATTGGTTTGTTCCAGTGATAAGTCAGCATGATTTTTAAAATACCATAACAAATCGCCTTCCGTAACCGTACCTGCATAACCGCCATCATCATTAATGATAGGAACCGCCGTATAGCGATGATACTCCATACGCTCTAGCGTTTGTCTTAACGTTACATCCTGAGTAACACACACGACCTCTTGCTTCGGCAACAAAAAAAACGCGATATTCATTTTTCTTAAACCACTCCGTTCCGTTTGCTCTTTCCATTCCTATTGGTCCTAAAGCAGCAAGACGGAGCGGAGCAAACAGCATTAAGGCTGCTTAGTCGTCGTTTCGCTGCTTGATAATGCACCTACATCTTTGACCTTATCTTCATTGTACTTATCAGGCAATATTAAGCTGGAAGCAGGTGTATCTGCATTTAACCAGTTTTTAATCATGGTTTGTACCTTCGACAAATCTTCTTCATCGGCAAAATAATACCAAGCTCCGCCGCTCTTCAAGCGATGTCCGTCACCAAGCAGCGAATGGCTGTAGATTTTGCGATCCTTCGCCATGAGCATGATTTGACCCAAATCGACTAGCTGCTGCGGACGCATATCTGTACTGAAATTATCGCCCATAATATCCATAAGCTCAGGAATTTTGGACCATTGATTCATTTGTTTCGCTTTATCCATAAGAAGATTCAAGAAAATCTGATGACGCTCTGTACGATTGATATCGCCGCCAGCATCCTCACGATAACGAACATAGTTCAGTGTATCCTTACCGTTGTAAGTTTCCTGGCCAGCTTTAATGACAAATTTCTCATGATCAGCATCTTTATTCACAATATCCTCTTCGATAGGAAGCGAAATTCCGCCAAGCGTGTCGATCACGTTACGGAATCCTTCAAAGTTAATTGAAGCGTAATATTGAATAGGTGTGTCTAGAAACTTCTCAACCGTGTTCATTGCCATTCCCGCACCGCCAAAAGCGTATGCATGCGTAATCTTGTCCTCTTTATTTTTACCGACGATATCTACATACGTATCACGTGGTATGGAAACCATGAGCATCTCGCCGTCATTTGGACGAACGACTGTATAGATCATCGTATCCGATCGTCCAGTCTCCTTGCCGCGTTGGTCAATGCCGAGCAGCAGGATGGAGAATGGATCTTGTTTCTTATTAATTGTACTCACTGGAACGGGTTCCCGTCCATCGATAGGTTTATAAGATTGCTCGAGCTGCTTCTTTACCTGACCTTCCAGAAACCAATCAAACCCTAGCATAGCCAATGTTCCTCTGTTGAAAAAACCAACAACACCAAGAAGCACTACTGCAGCTGATGCAGCAATTAACCATCTACGTTTATTCATTTTATTCATAATATGATGACTTCTCCTATCTTATCAATTCTTTTATAAATACGCATTCTTTAGTTTAGACGATAATTTGTCGAAACAGGTTACAAACCTTTTACAAAGTTTTGATACCAATTTTGGATAATATTTTATAAAATAAAGAGGTCTACTGAAAATGTATGACGAATACAATCATTGCAAGTATAGGTAAAATAGAAAGGGTGAATCTCTTGAATCAACCTCCATCCTTACAACCAGACAGCTCATCAACGGGACTTGATCCGAAAGTAGCAGGCTTGCTTTGCTACCTGGCAGGTTTTATAACCGGCATTATATTCCTTGTGCTAGAGAAGAAGAGCCGCTTCGTTAGATTGCATGCTGTACAGTCTATCGTCTTATCGGTCGCTTTCATCGCCGCTAATATTTTGTTAGGCTTTATCCCGATAATTGGTTGGCTGCTAGGGATATTGCTTGGTCTAGCCGCTTTCATTGCATGGATTGGCCTCATGCTGCTCACGCTGCAAGGGAAGCTGAATAAGCTGCCTGTCATCGGTGAGTGGTCAGAGCAGCAAGCAAATAAGTTTTAATATCGCCTAGACTACGAAATATAAGGTGAGTAACAGTAAATCATATCCTTTCTTATATTTCAAAAAAAATGGACGGCCTACTGCCGTTCTTTTTTTTATTCATTTCGAGTTCATAAGAACTATTCATTAAACCAGACAAATAATCTCGTAATCGCTAGGTATCGGCTAATATTGTTCTACTGGCTTCTCTAAATCGGTAAAATTGAGCTTTTGCAGCCGTATAACCCTTTTTCAGCGGTTTGATGAATTGGCAGAAAGTTCGTACTATTAAATAACATCAATTAAATACGAATAAGAAGGATTGTGAACATTTATTATGGGTATAGGACTTAATCTGCTCTTAGTTGCTTTACTAATTGTGTTAACCGCTTTTTTCGTAGCTACTGAATTTGCAATCATTAAGCTTCGTTCCAGCCGTGTCGACCAGTTAGTAGTTGAAGGCAAGAAAAACGCAATTGCCGTTCAACGTGTTGTAAGCAATTTGGATGGTTACCTATCTGCCTGTCAGCTTGGCATTACAATTACAGCGCTCGGACTTGGTTGGTTAGGAGAACCTACCGTTGAAAAACTGCTTCTCCCTCTATTCGAGCAATGGAATCTAAACAGTAATTTGAGTCACATTTTGTCATTTCTAATCGCCTTTCTATTCATCACATTTATCCATGTGGTCGTTGGTGAGCTTGCTCCTAAGAGCATTGCCATCCAGAAGGCAGAGCTTGTCAGCTTCACTGTCGTAAAACCGATTATTCTTTTCTACAAAGTCATGTACCCCTTCATCTGGGTCTTGAATGGATCTGCCAATGCGTTGGTTCGTTTGTTTGGCTTAAAGCCAGCGAAGGAGCATGAGAACGCCCATTCCGAAGAAGAAATTCAAATTATTTTAACAGACAGCTTAGAGAGCGGTAAAATCAACAATACGGAATATGGTTACGTAAATCGGATCTTTGCTTTTGATGAAATTTTAGCTAAAGAAATTATGGTTCCGCGTACAGACATGACCGTCTTATATAAGAACAATACGCTGCAAGAAAACATGGATATTATTCGCAAGGAACAGTATACCCGCTTCCCTGTTGCCGGCGACAGCAAAGACCATATCGTCGGGATGATCAACACGAAGCAATTGTTTCTTCAATATCAAGTAAACAAAGAAATTGATTTGCAAACACTTATACAGCCTGTCATGTCCGTTTCCGAGGTGATGCCTGTCAAGACATTGCTAAAACGAATGCAGCAGGAACGCGTACACTTTGCGATCGTCGTAGATGAGTATGGCGGCACTTCCGGCCTTGTAACGATTGAGGATATTTTGGAGGAAATTGTCGGCGATATCAGAGATGAATTTGATGCCGATGAACGCAAAGATATCGAGATGCTGTCGGATACATCTTATATGCTGGATGGCAAGGTATCGCTTACTGAGCTGGGCGACCTTATAGGAGCTGAGCTTGAGCATGAAGAGGTTGATACGGTCGGCGGCTGGCTGTACAGTGAAATGGAAGAAGCTAAGCCTGGTAAACAATTTGGCTTTCATAATTTGACCTTTACCGTCCGTGAAGTAAGCAAACATCGCATTAATAAAGTTGAGCTGACGATCGGTCCACCTATTCGACTGCTCAAACCAGAGGTAGGTTAAAACAAAAGGAAGGCGCACTTGGCGCCTTCCTTTTTTCTTTTTCACGCATGCTGATCTGGATTCAGGACATTCTAATAAAAAATGTTCAAGAAAGGAACTTATAATGCTTATCAATACTATATTTGGGTTCTTTGTTCCTTGGATTGCCGGTATATATTTGGGCATAAAAAGCCCCAAAACCTTGCTTCTTATTTTCCCTATCGGAGCGGTCTCCTCTTTAGTCATCAACTCAATCGGTTTTCAATTAAAGTTTTGGGATTTCACTCCTCTTATCCCCAATGACGAGTCCGTTTCCGCCTTGCCGCTTGATATAGGTCTTTACCCGCTACTAGCATGCTTTATGATCTGGTTGATCAATTCACGCCCCATATTAACCGTACTAATCTTGTTCTTGTTCATACTGGGCACTACACTGCTTGAGTTTATGGCTCTAATCTTTGGCAAAGTAACCTACGGCAACGGCTGGAATATAGGGTATACCTTTTTATCCTACCTGCTGGCTTTCGGTATTGTATTTATATATTTCAAGCTGCTTAAGCGAAATCGGTTATTATAGCATGTTTTCGCTTTTCTTATCTGCTTCATAAAGAATCGAGCGGCTTCTAAACCATTCGAACAGATGAATTACAACGACCTTGATGACTGCATAACCCGGTACAGCAAGTACAATCCCTGCAAGGCCAAACAAGTTGCCTGCTGTCAAAATAACAAAAATAATGGTAATCGGATGGATATGCAGCGTTTTGCCCATGATTTGCGGCGAGATGAACTTGCCTTCGATTAATTGAACAATCGTCCATATAACCACCATCTTCAGGAGCATGACAGGCGAAGTCACCATAGCAACAATTAAAGCTGGTGTAATCGCAATGGCAGGTCCTAGATACGGAATAACGCTTGTGCATGCAGCTACCAATGCAAGCACAAGTGAGTACTCAAGGCCAATAATTAAGTAACCAATATATAATAGCAGCCCAATACAGAAGCTTACTATAATTTGACCTCGGATATAGCTGCTGACTTGTCCGTTCATCTCTGCCATAATTCGTTTCGTGTGCGGCTGAAGCTTATTAGGCAGGACACTAACGATCGTTTCCGGCAGCCTTTTTCCGTCCTTTAGCAAATAGAACAAAATAAACGGAAGCGTCAATATCGCAAGAATAACCTCTTTAAGTGCTCCCACAAAGGAACCCACGCTTGTTAACGTTCCATTCAGAATGGACGTGGCTTGCTCTGTAATATTCGACGTCAGCTTCTCCGGATTTAAATTAAACCACTCTTGTAGCTGAATAAATCCAGCGCTATCCATAAACTGCTCAAATTTAACCCGCAATTGCTCGCCGTATTTAGGAAAGCTGTTCACGAAGCTCACGGCTTGCCCATTTAATAATGGAATGACGATGACCAGCAAAATTGTAATCAGTCCTGCGCCAACCAGAAACAGCATAATAATAGAATATATCCGTTTGACTCCCTTTCGTTCTAAGAAGTCGACGACTGGATTGAGTAAGTAATAAGCAATTCCCGCTAATATGACCGGCAGCAGCAAGGTCTTGAGCAGCACGGTTAAAGGCGTGAAAATGTATGAAATTTTCGTCAGCACCATAATATTCAGTCCAACAAGCAACAAAACAAGCAGAAATAATACGAATTTATTGTTTAAAATAAATCGCTTAAACCGCTCCGTTCCAGTTTTGCTATTTTCCATGGTTATGCTCCCTCTTTTCTTCTCATACAGGTGATCATTTTGGTTTATTGTAGCATTTCTTTAAATACAAACGCGAATGGCAGTGATTCTGCATTTACTTGCAACGACTCGCTTGCTCTTCGCGTATTATGACTTATGCGTACTACGATTCTAGGAGGGATTTCATTGTCCATATTTAAACGACTGCGTGATCTAACTTTATCGAATGTATATGCTCTAATTGAGAAAGCGGAAGACCCTGTTAAGTTGACCGATCAATATATTCGCGACATGCAAGAGGATCTAGCCGATGCCGAGAAAGCAGTCGCAGCACAAATTGCCATTGAGAAAAAATTCAAGCAGCTTTATGAAGAGCAAGCACAGCTGGTAGAGAAGCGCAGTGAGCAAGCCCATCTGGCAGCACAAGCGCAAAACATTGAGCTCGCTCGTCGTGCCTTGGAAGAGAAGAAAACAGCCGAACAAAAATCAACGGAGTACAAAACGAGCTTCGATCAGAATAAATTGCTCGCAGACAATCTGCGCGGCAAGCTGGATGAGATGCGCCAGCAGCTCACTGAGCTTAAAAACAAGCGTGAGACACTCGTCGCTCGTTATAATGCAGCCAAGGCACAAACGGAAATTAATAAAGCAATGTCTGGCTTCGGTTCCGATTCAGCTGCTTCAGGCATGAAGCGTATGGAAGAGAAGATGCTGCAAATGGAAGCGCAAGCTGAAGCCAGCAACGAATTGAGCGCCAAAGGAAAATCGCTTGATGCTGAGTTTGAGAAGCTCGGCAAGGATAAAGCGGTCGATGATGAGCTTGCTGCTTTGATGAAGCAATACGAGAAACAGTAATAGCTTAGTCACTTCATAAATATTATCTAGTGTGGCCGCTTATGTTACGAATCGGAGGACCGGTTTTAACGGAAGCGGTCTTTTTTATAAATTGGACCATTGGAGGAACTGACGATGTCTTGGATTGACCTTATTCGAATTCCGATTTGGACAGGTGCTGGAGCAATTTTGTTAATTATCATCATGTTTTTAGACTCGCGTTTTACGAAGTACAATGATTTGCAGGAAATTAAAAAAGGAAATACCGCGGTAACGACTCGCTTCGTACTCAAATTATTTGCTCAAGCGTACATATTGTCCCAATCCATCAGTAAATCAAGTGAGATGTGGGAAGCTCTACTCATCTCGCTCATCTCCTTCGTGCTGCTGCTCATACTGGAGTGGATCGTAGAGAAAATCGTCATCGCTATCAGCGGTATGAAGCTGGAGCAAGGTATTCATGAGGGTAAAGTCAACTACGCGTTATTCGCAGGTTCTCTTCATGTTGCAGGTGCACTAATTATCGGGTCTATCTAATTATTCAGAAGGAGTATATACGATGAGCTTGTTCAAACGGATCAAAAACCTGATTGCTGCTTCTCCGCCGCCCATTGCTGAGAAGAGCATAATGACATTGTCACCTGGCGATGCTTGTGAGGTTTCCTTAATAACTTATAACGTCACAGGCAGAACTCATAATCGAGCACGCAACGCGATTGTCCTCACACTGCAGGATGGCATAACCATTCGTTATTTAACGATAGAGGAACGAGAAAGAAACGTATTCGCGCTGTATGACCCTATAGACGGGCGCTTGGAATCAATTGACGAGGTGCCTACCATTTTGGAGCTGGATGAACGTACGTATCATATGGAGGAGCAATTCTCCGGTTTAATTACGGCGACCGGCAAAACGCCATACATGCAGGGAGGCGAACAGTCTGTCTGGCAATATCAATCGGATGATATGAAGCTGCTTCGTATCGAATGGCAAAACGGGCGCTTCATGCTCTATGAAGGAGAAAGCGTGCTGCCTGCAGATGTTCGCGTGCTGCGCGGCGGCTAGGAGGATAACGATGAACAAATGGTGGCATCAATCTTTAAAATACCTGCTTCTGCTTAGCTTTATCATCCCGCTTCTCACAGCATGCACCATTTCAGATACGGTTAAGGAGCAGTACACGTTAGAATCAGTCAATGGCTCTGGCAATCAAACCTCTTACGTCTATCGTGCCGCAAATCGTTCCGTTCCTGATGTCGCTTCGGATTTTAACGAGCAACGTAAACCGAAGCAGCAGAGCGAGACAAGTACAGAGCGGATGTTTCTCGTCTATTCCGATGAAGTTATCGATTTGCAGCAGGCTCCTGATGCACCGGAAGATACACTGATCGAAATTAACTCAACGGAATATGTACGTCAGAATTATAGCTCAAGCTTTCTCCAAGCCTACTTAATCGCGAGTGTTCTTGATGATCTGTTTGATAAGGGCAAATACGGCAGCGGCAAATACCGAGGTTATTCGTCAAAGGATACATACAAGCCGAAGACAACGTACCGCATACCTACTGTTGATGATAAGAAGCTTGCACCGCCAGTTACCGTTAATCGTACCGGCTCGGTCATGAGACGCTCCAAAGAGGCGGGTGTTTCCTCCTCTTCCCCCAAAGCAAGCACGAATACAATCACCACAAAGCCAGCGACCAAGGGCAAGATTGTGAAAGACAATAAGCAAAAGAATAGCTCAAGCAAAGTATTCACCAAGCCGCGAACGTCTAAACCATCCATAAAAGTTGGCAAAAGCAGAATTTCACGGCGACGCTGAAGCTAATAGTGACCGCTTTGACAGAGAAATATAAGATAACAGCAGCAAATGATCTTCTTTCTAAAATTTCAAAATAAGGGCAGAAGGGCAGTATCCTCTACTTGGGTACTGCTATTTTATTATGCTTGACTGAAATCTCTTTTATCGCTTATTGTGAATATAAAATAAAATTATTCATAAAATCATAAAAAGAAAAGAGAATCCATATGCCCAAAAAATTCAGTGAGCAAGAGAAACAATGGATTAGCAAAAAGCTGTTCGAAGAGGGTAAACGCAGCTTCGAAGCTGCTGGTCTTCGCAAAACAAGCATTGAGGATTTAACGAAAGCTTGCGGCATTGCACAAGGCTCCTTCTATATGTTTTTTAATTCGAAGGAGGAGCTCTTTTATCACATTCTGCTTGAAGAGGAGGCTTTAATCCGCAATCGTCTGCTTGCTTCGCTAAATCGGAGTGAACTCGTAACCAAAGAGAGTATTCACAAATTTCTTATTGAATCCTTCCGTCTATTAGGCGAAAGCCCTATGGTTCGTCAAATGTATTTGGAAGGTGAATTTGCTCAGCTTGTACGCAAGCTGCCTCCAGAGCTCTTGGAACATAATTTCTCGGATGATGCAGATGCCTTAATGCCAATTATTCACCATTGGCAAGCAGCTGGCATTCTCGCTCATACAAAGCCTGAGCTCATCGTTAGTATGATTAGAGCGCTTGTCCTTCTTACCTTGCATAAGCAAGAAATCGGGCCCGGCATTTATTCCGATACCATCTCATTTATGCTTGATATTGTTGCGGAAGGTATGTATGCAAAGCGTGATTTAGGAGGCGAAATTATCAGATGATCGAAGTGAATCAGCTTGAGTACAAGTATCCCGGCACAACAAATACGATTCTGCACGGCCTTACCTTTTCAATCGCGCCGGGAGAAGTATTTGGTTTTCTCGGTCCATCAGGCGCTGGAAAGAGCACTACGCAAAAAATATTAATCGGTGCACTCAAAGGTTACGCAGGCAGTGTGCGCGTTTTGGATCATGAAATCAAGAACACTGGTCCCGACTATTATGAACAAATCGGCGTTGCTTTTGAATTCCCCAACTTCTACAGCAAATTTACAGTCCTTGAAAACTTAAAATTGTTTCGTTCACTTTATGCAGGCGTTACCTTGGACCCTATGCAGCTCCTCTCCCAGGTCGGACTGCAGGATGCGGCGAATATGAAGGTTTCACAGCTATCCAAAGGCATGAAGATGAGGTTGAATTTTTGTCGTGCACTGCTGCATCAACCAAATATTTTGTTTCTCGACGAACCGACCTCCGGCCTTGATCCCGTAAATGCAAAGCGGATGAAAGAGTTGATTTTGGAGAGGAAAGCTGCAGGTACTACCATCGTCATCACAACGCATAACATGCAAGCAGCCGAGGAGCTTTGCGACCGTGTTGCTTTTATTGTCGATGGTCAGATTAAGCTTATTGATTCTCCTAGAGAGCTAAGACTGCGACATGGCCAAAACAGTGTTCGAATTGAATATTTAAAGCAGCATGAGCTGATAACCGAACATTTTTCTATGGCTGGGCTTGCGGGGAATCAGCAATTTATGAACCTTATACGTGATGAAAAAATCGAAACGATTCATTCCTTAGAAGCAACTCTTGAACAAATATTTATTGATGTGACAGGCAGGGCTTTAGTATGAGAATGTGGATGACCGTATGTCATGATCTTCGTTTCCAGTGGCGCCATAAATTTTACCTGATCTACATGCTCATCTGCACAATATATCTCCTATTGCTCCACTCTATTCCCACAGACTACAAAACAACCGTTGCTCTATTGCTTACCTTCTCTGATCCAAGTGCGTTAGGGTTAATTCTAGCCGGCGGCATTGTCTTGCTTGAGAAAGACCAAGGCATTCATGACAATCTGTTCGTAACACCGCTTCGTGTAACCGAATATTTACTCGCCAAAGCCTCTTCTCTTGCCTTGCTCTCGATTTCATCTGCCTGGGCTATACATCTATTTTCCATTGGTGTACCCGCTTCACCCTTTCATTTCACGATTGGCATCCTGCTTACATCCAGCTTTTTCACCTTGTTATCTATTGGCGTAGTTGTACGCTCGCAATCGGTAAACGGTTTCATTCTACGCTCACAGTTCTATGCTCTGCCGTTTGCGCTTCCTCTACTCGACTTCTTTCACATTGGCAATCAATATTTATACATAATCATCCCTACGGAAGGGACCCTCTTGTTGTTAAAATCGATGATCAAACAGCCCACTGTCGCAGAAACGATGTATGCCATTTTCATTTTACTATTGGGCAACACACTCGTTTTCTTATGGGCTAAACGGTCATTTCAGCAGGTCATTCTTATGAAAATAGGAAAGGGGGATTCATAATGATACTGAAAATTAAAGCTTTTATGAAAAATGATGCGAGGCAAATTAGGATGGATCCTATGCTTATGGCCAGTTTATTTGGTCCCCTAGCTATTATCGTGGTTACACGTTATGCCTTCCCTCCATTATCCGATTGGATACAGGAGCAGTACGGCTTTTTATTGATGGATTATTCCAATTTCGCGGTAACGTTCCTTATGCTTGTCATACCGCTGCTTCCAGGGACAATGGCTGGGCTTCTTATGCTCGATGAACGGGATGAAAACATGATTGCTTATTATGCGATTACCCCTTTCACACGTAAAGGCTATTTTTTGTATCGATTACTGCTGCCATGCGCACTTGCAATAAGCTTAGCCAGTTTATTCATCCTGTTATCGGGCATTGCAAAGATTCAAATCGAAAGTTTGTATACCACCGTATTGCTAACCCTAGAGGCTCCATGTTTGGCTTTGTTTCTAGCGACTTTTGCTTCTAATAAGGTCGAAGGCTTAGCCTTGTCCAAAATAAGCGGTTTACTTTTTGCAGGGCCTATTATTGCTGCCTTCACCCCCTTGCCATGGCAATATTTAGGCGCTTGGATTCCAAGCTACTGGCCTGCCAAAAGCTATTTATTAGGCATAGCAGGCGAGCCTTCAGCTGCTTTAGGGGTATTTGGCATCGGGCTCGCCTATCATCTTATTTTATTAAAAATCATGTTTCATTCCTTTTTGAAGCGGATCGATTAGAAAGGTATGCTAGCCTTTGCTGGAAATTATCCCTGTTCCTCTTTAGAGGCGTCCTTCAAATCATCCTGTATGCTTTTATTCCATAGCGGTACGCCTGAACGATAGGCCGCTCTTCCATTCAAATGTCCGGCTACCGGTCCCGTGATGAATACGAACACAATACCTAACAGCAGCTTGGCGCTCGTATGCTCCAAATAAATCATAAAGTATAGGAAAGCAGCTACCAAAATGATCAACACCCCAAGCGTCGCACTTTTGGTTGCCGCATGTGATCGTAAATATACGTCAGGGAGCCGAATTAAGCCGAAAGCACTTAGAGCACCAATTAAAGCACCAAACAGAACCATCAGACCAATAATCAGCTCTCCTGCTTTACTTATCATCTCCATGTTCAAAGACGACACCCCTTTCAATATATCTTGCAAAAGCGGTTGTCCCGATAAAGGTCAATATGCCGATCAATAATATGATATCGAAATAATTTTTTGTTTTTAACAGCATGCAAATGACTGCAATCATCGATAATAAAATGACGCCAATCGTATCCAAAGCAGCGATCCGATCCGTTATGGATGGACCTTTGAGCAGCCGGTACATACAACCCAAAATAGCTAGTGATAGTATAACTAATGATGCAATAAGCATAGTGGACAGCATTACCGAGTCACCTCCATAATCGCTTTTTCAAAAGAATCCTTGATCTGCTGTGAGAGCAGCTCCGCATCATCCATATCCATCGCATGAATATATAACGTTCGGCCATCCTTGGATACGTCGAGCGTCAGCGTCCCTGGTGTCAAACAGATTAGACAGGACAGCACTGTGATTTCCCAATCTGTTTTGAGCTCGGTTTGCAGAGCAAAAATACCTGGACGTATGGCGAGCTTAGGACGAATGATTAGTCCAATCACAACGAAGCTGGAAACAAACAATTCCTTTATGAACAGGACAAGCAGCTTAAGGATTGCCCATACTCTCTTCATATAAAAGTCATGCGGCCAAAAGCGGCTGAGCAGCCCTATAAATAAAATACCGATGATGTAACCTACGATAAACCGCGGAGCCGACCAGTCATTGTGAAGAAACATCCATACGAACGAAATGATTAAGTTTAATAAGATTTGCAAAGCCATCTCATCTACTCCTTTAATACGGCATCAATATACTGCGCCGGATTGATAAGCGTATGCCCTGCTTCAGAAACATATTGATACACCCATTCCGATCCGATGCCCATCGCAACGACGATCAAGCATAACCCTGCTGCGGAAACGATGAATCCTTTATTAACGGCAGGCAACGATTCGGCGTTTTTCATTTCTGCACCCCAGAAAGCCGCCATAAATATTTTGATCAAGGAATAGAGCACGATGAAACTTGATGCCAGCGACACAGCTGTAAGCCAGAAATATTTTTCCTGAAAGCCGCCCATAATGATCAGCAGTTTTCCTGTGAATCCACTAAGTGGAGGAATGCCTGCAATGGCTAACGCTGTGATAAAAAACATCCAGCCCATAAACGGATAACGCTTGATCAAGCCTCCCATTTCCTTTAAACGCCCCGTACCAGCAATATACATAAGCATTCCTCCAATGATAAAAAGGAGTGCTTTGGCAACCATATCGTGCAGCAAATAGAACACGACTCCATCTAGCGCTTCCTTTGAGCTCACTGCTAACCCAAAAGCTAGAAAACCAACGCTGATGATGACATTGTAGTTCAAAATACGGCCAATATCGGAATAAGCAGCTGCCCCAAACGCGCCTAAAACCATCGTTGCAGCGGCCATCCAAGCCAACCAATTATGCGTAATCGCTGGCTCGTGATAAAAGATAAGCGTAAATGTCCGTATGAGAGCATATAAGCCTACTTTCGTGAGCAGCGCACCAAACAATGCGGATACCGCTGCCGGAGGCGCACTATAAGAGCCGGGCAGCCAGAAAAATAGGAACAGTCCCGCCTTTAAAGAAAATACGATCATGAACAGTATCGCTATGACGTTCAAGACGCCGCTCTGACCTACTTCAGCTATGCGCTGTGATAGATCCGCCATGTTCAAAGTGCCTACAACTCCGTACAAATAGGCGACTGCTGCAACAAATAGTGTTGAGGATAAAATATTAATTAATATATATTTCAACGTTTCGCGGAGCTGCTTCTTCGTCCCTCCAAGCACGATAAGCGCATAGGAGGAAATGAGCATAACCTCGAAGCACACAAATAAATTAAACAAATCTCCCGTAAGAAACGATCCGCTCACACCGACGAGCAGAAACTGATAAAACGGATAAAAATAATATTTTTCTCTCTCCTTGCCGATCGTTCCGAATGCAAAGAACAAACAGAAGGTGCCGACAATCGAAGTAGCCAAAACAAGCAATGCGGCAAGCATATCACCAACGAACACAATACCATACGGCGGCAGCCAGCCTCCCATATGCAGCGTTTGAATGCCCTCCGTTTTTACTTGATAGATAAGGACAATAGCTGCAGCCAGATTAAAAAGCATACCAATCGCACTTATCCAGCGCTGCCCGATCACACTATATTTAAAAAACAAAAGAATAACTGCCGTACATAAAGGAATGAGAAGCGGGAATACAAGCAGATTATTCATCGTCATTCCCCCTTAACTGCTCCATATCGTCAGTACCCAGCTTCTGATAAGCCTTATAAGCGAGTACAAAGAAAAAGGAAGTCACGCCAAAGCTGATGACGATAGAAGTTAGAATTAGAGCCTGCGGCAGCGGATCAACATACGTTTCCGCCTTTTCGCCAAGCAGCGGCGCAGCTCCTGTTTTCAGCTTGGACATCGTAAGCAGCAGCAAATGAACACCATGGGTAAGGATAGAGGTTCCCAAAATGATACGCAGCAGGCTTTTGGACAAGATCAGATACACCCCGACTGTAAAAATAACACCGATTGCGAGTGACATATACAATTCCATAGCTACTTATCCCTCCCTATCGTTAAAATGATGGTCATCGTCACGCCAATAACGGTCAAATATACCCCTAAATCAAACAGCATTGCCGTAGCAAGCTCCGTATCGCCCAACAGCGGCAGCTCGAAGTGACCAAAGGCATGACTGAGAAATGGTGCATCAAATATAAAAGATCCTACTCCCGTCAAAATAGCAATCGACAGCCCAATCGCTGTTAATACTCGGAAATCGATAGGAATAACCTCTCGCATCGTCTGCAATCCAAAGGCCATTGTAAGCAAAATAAATGCAGCCGACGCCATTAATGCCCCGATAAATCCTCCGCCTGGATGGTTATGYCCTGCGAACATCAAATACACTGAGAACGTCAATATAATGAAGATAACGACTTTCGCTATCGTCTGCAGAATAACATCGTTGCTTCTTACTACAGGAAACGCCAGCTTTCCTCTATTGCTTTGCTTAGGCAGAAACACTCTTTCATCCTCTGTATCCAGCTTCAGCTTAATCATGGCATAAATACCTAACGATGCGATGGCAAGGACAACAATTTCAAGCATCGTATCGAAGCCGCGGAAATCAACGAGGATGACGTTAACCACATTTTTGCCGCCCGCTAATTCGTAGCTCTCTTTTAAGAAAAAGTCTGATATAGAATCAAACGCGCGATTTCCGCTTGCACCAAGCGCAATTAATGTCATTATAATTCCCACACTAAGCGCAATAACGAAATTAGATAGTCGAAAACGCAGGGCGGCTATTTCCTTGCTCAGCTTCGGCAAATGATAGAAACATAAGAGGAACAGCGTCACCGATACTGTCTCGACGATCATCTGAGTCAAAGCTAGATCAGGCGCCTGTAGGATGACAAAAAACAAGGTGACCATATAACCTGCCGCACCCGTTAAAATGATAGCCATCATTCTCGACTTCGTGAACGGTATAGCAATAACCGATATGACTAAGACGATAATAATAACCGCCTCATATACGGATATTGGAGCATAATCCGAGAACTGAAACACATTCACTTTCTCTTGGATCATCGTTAACCCAAGTGACACAATTAGAAATACAAAAATGTACATCAAGTAGTGGCGAATGGAACCCGTCATATAACGGTTGGTCAACCGATTGGAGCCTCTATCCAATACTCGAAGCCCTCCATCATACATTTGGTTCAATGAGATGTGCTGGAAGAGCGGTTGATTGATCCACTGGATACGTTGATGAAACTTGAACAAAAGTGTCCCTGCAATAACGACGCCCATCGTCATAAATATTTCAGCTGTCCAGCCATGCCAGAATTGAATATGCACGAGGAAACGCTCGCCGGGCAGCAGCACATTCGGATGAATCGCAGCCATGGCAGGTTCAATTAAAGAGTACGCAAGCAGATTTGGGAACAAACCGATAACGACAGCTAAAGAAGCAAGAATGACCGGGGAAATAAGCATGCCGAGCGGCGCTTCATGCGGCTTCTTCGCCAACTTTTCAAACTGTGCTGGTCCCATAAACGTTCTAAATAGCAAAATCATGCTGTATACAAATGTAAATATACTTGCAACCCATGCGATAACGGGAATGATAGCCAGCATAAATGAAACGTTGAAAAAGTCCAGCTGCCTAATATTAAGAGCCGCTGTAAAAAACATTTCCTTGCTCAAAAAGCCATTAAACGGTGGCAGGCCCGCCATCGAGAAGGCTCCAATAAGCGCAATGGAGAAGGTTATTGGCATTAGAGCCATAAGTCCGCCTAGCTTGCGAATGTCTCTCGTCCCTGTTTCATGGTCAACGATCCCAACAACCATGAACAAAGCACCTTTAAACACAGCATGGTTGATCAAGTGAAAGATGGCCGCCATCGTTGCTTTTGCATAAAAGAGTGAATCTGTACCTCCTGTATAGAAAGCCGCCGCCGATCCAAGTCCAAATAAACTCATCAGCAAGCCGAGCTGGCTAATCGTTGAGAACGCGAGTAATGATTTTAAATCCGTCTGCTTCATCGCTCGGAAAGAGCCATAAATCATCGTCACAAGACCAAAGAACGAAACGAGCCAGAACCAAGCCGACTCTCCAGAGAAGATTGGACTGAACCTAGCGACTAAATATAAACCTGCCTTAACCATCGTCGCTGAGTGCAGATACGCACTTACAGGGGTTGGAGCCTCCATCGCATCGGGCAGCCAAATATGGAATGGAAACTGCGCCGATTTCGTAAACGCTCCGACTAGAATAAGCAGCATTGCGGGCAAAAACAATGCATGGCCGCTTAGCGTATCAACGCTGCCGATGATCTCACGAATGCTAAAGGTGCCTGACATCACATATAGCAGTACAAAACCAGCCAGCATAGAAAGGCCGCCGAATACTGTAACAAGCATAGATTTTAATGCGCCATATCTCGATTTCTCTCTATGGTTCCAGAAAGCGATCAGCAAGAACGAGGAAATACTCGTCAGCTCCCAGAAACCATACAGCACAATAAGATTATCTGATAGGACAACCCCGAGCATAGCCCCCATAAATAGAAGCAAATAAACATAAAAGGATGTTATCGCTTCCTTATTTTTATCCAAATAATAAATCGAATAAAGGACGACTAACGCGCCAATTCCCGTAATTAATAAGGCAAATAATAAACCTAAACCATCCAAATAAACGGTGAAATTGACTCCTAAAGAAGGAATCCACGGGATCGTTGCTGTTATGGTATCTCCGCTTTGAATCGCTGGTATTTTCCATAGAAAATAACTAAACAGCAAAATTGGCAAAGGCAGAATAATCCAACCCGTATGAAGTCCATGCAGCAGCTTTCGCAGCAAAGGACTAATAGCAGCCATAATAAATGGTAAAATGATGATGACAGATAGCAAAAACACTCTCCCCTTCCTCTACAAATGACTTCCATAGCTTTTCCCAATTTCTATAAAAGTACTTCCATTTCTGCCGGAGCCTTAAAAAAACGCAAAAAGAGCCCGCTGTTGGCAGGCTCCTCCGATAAAAAAGTTAATTTAGTTGTTTTTTGACTACACTTTAGTATATCGTTCAAGTCTAAAATTGTCAAAAGAATTGAGATGACAAAGCGGGGAGAATGAAAATAGTTAAAATGGGGATTACTCTTACTAAAGGAGTGATCATCATGCGGCATACAAAAATAGCGATCAGCTCATTCATTTTCATTCTGATTTTAGCTGGCGCATGGCATTTGGATCAGCAAATGGACCAGCAGCGGAGCAAACAGCTGCTGCAGCCTGCATCCTTACTCCAATACAAAATATATTCAGCGCATGATTCTAACCATCATTTGGAGCCATATTCCCCTTACTTGCCTCGTGAATATATGCGTATCATTCGATTAGAAATACAAAAAAAGCCTACTGAGAAACCTCAGTAGGCTTTTTGATTCCAGACATCAACCTATTCAGTCGTGTAAGGAAGCAATGCGATTTGACGTGAACGTTTAATTGCGATTGTAAGCAAGCGTTGGTATTTCGCGCTTGTACCAGTCACACGACGTGGCAAGATTTTGCCGCGCTCGCTAATAAACTTTTTCAACAAATCAACATCTTTATAGTCAATTTTAGAAATTTTGTTTACAGTGAAGAAACAAACTTTACGGCGTTTGTTGCGTCCGCCTTTACGTCCGCTGAACTTACGTTCTGGACGCTCGTCGCCACCGTTATCTCTTTGCTTGAAAGCCATGATAGGTATCCTCCTTATCGTTGAAAATATTACAATTACACAACAGCTAAAGGCTGTGCAACTGCTCCATTGACATGTGCAGCCTGAGCTACACCATTATCAAAATGGCAAATCATCCTCTGATATATCAATCGGGCGTCCGTCATCCTGAAACGGATCACGGCTGTCGTTACGTGAGTTATTACCAGATGGACGGTTACCGCTGCTTTGGGACGCATTGCCGCCGAAATTGCTTCCGCCGGTGCTTGTACCGCCGCTGTAGCTGCTTCCACCCTCTTCACGCGATCCACCGCCATCTTTGTTGGATTCCAAGAACCGAACGTTATCAGCGATAACTTCCGTCACGTAGACGCGTTTGCCTTCGTTGTTCTCGTAATTCCGAACTTGAATGCGACCTTCAACCGCTGTTAAGCGGCCTTTGCGCAAATAGTTGGCGCAAGTCTCGGCCAGTTGACGCCATGTTACAACCGGAATAAAATCCGCTTCACGCTCACCTTGACCACCGCTTGTAAACGGACGATCTACCGCTAACGTAAATTGTGTAACTGCGACACCTGCAGGTGTATAGCGAAGCTCTGGGTCTCTCGTCAATCTACCAATTAGTATAACACGATTCAACATCGTTTCTGACCTCCCAATCGAACAATCCAGCTTGGATTAAGCGGCGTCTCTGACGATCAACGAACGGATAACTTCATCCGTAATCTTCATGATACGGTCAAGTTCATTTACAACTTCAGTAGTTGCATTGAAATGAACGAGTACAAAATAACCATCACGAAGCTTGTTGATTTCATACGCAAGACGACGTTTTCCGCTCACATCTTGCTTTGTGACTTCTCCGCCATTGGAGATAATGCCATGGAATTTGTCAACGATCGCTTGCAAGGCTTCTTGCTCAACGTCTGGACGAACGATGTACATTACTTCATATTTGCGCATATTGTTTCACCTCCTCTTGGACTAACGGCCCCATAAATGGAGCAAGGAACGAGCTTCTGCTCGCATCTCTATACTATATCAAATCTGAACGCCTATGACAAGCGAAAATAGATGATGTTGCTTCGCAGGCAACTTCTGGCGATGGTCAATCCATTTTATAGCCGTTATCTGCTACTCATGCAAATTCCATTGCCCGCTAATACTACAACATGAAGGGATAGATCTTATGCATTTATCTATCCGCTCTAAATATAAGCTGGAGGCTGATCATAATGGGTGAAGGTACAATGTTTTCGCCGGGCGACAAAGCTCCGAATGATGGCACATACATCGAGGACGGTGTGAACTCATTTCATATGGGAATCAATAATCCGAAGAAGGTCAAGCTCAGCAAAGGACAGCGTTTTCCTGACACCTCTAATCACGAGCGTAAATGGAAACGAATGGACCATTAATTTTTCTACATGGTTTTGAATAATAAAACATCAGTTTGGCCATTCTAATTTTTGACGGTGCAAGAGAGGTGTGGTTCCATTGAACCATTTCGGCAAACGCGGAGACACTATCCCCGTCTAAAAACGGATTAGCTCTCATCGCGTGAGGATTTCGTCCACTCAGGAGAGAAGCGGAGGGTTGTGCCAAAGACACTTGTCTGTAACACACGCGCATTCGAGCATTGATACACGTTACCGTTCAATCGGTCGTGTATGATTGTGCTCAAAAGGATTTAATGAAGCTTTAGCTGAATTGTTCCGATTGACGAATGATGTTTCAACAGCTTGCAGTGAGAATTGATCGACTCAGCCATTATTCACCGTCAGGAAGAGAGCTCGCAAGAGCTCTCTTTTCTATATTATTTATTCCTTTGTATTTCCTAATCTATTAAAAAGACATAAAAAAACGGTTCCTCTGAAGGAACCGTAAATGTTTAATATAATGGCGGAGAAGGTGGGATTCGAACCCACGCACGGTTTGACCCGCCTAGCTGATTTCGAGTCAGCCCCCTTGGGCCTCTTGGGTACCTCTCCGCATGTAAAAATTATTGTATCACAGTGCTTGTCAACGCGCAAGTATTTCCTTAAAACACCTCAGCCGTTCATACTTCTGCTTACGTTAAGCCTTCTTCAGAGGCTTTGGAGCGCAGCACCTTTTTCATGTTTTTTTCAAATTTAGCTCTAGGTATTAGAACGCTGTGCTTACAACCGACGCATTTAATGCGGATGTCCATCCCCATTCGAATGACTTCCATTTCATTAGAGCCGCATGGATGCTGTTTTTTCATTTGAACAACATCACCTAGCTCAAATTGCTTACGCTCCATCTTTTTCGCCTCCCTTTCCATTGCGATGATAAGTGACCATTCGAGGATACGGAATTTCAATACCGCTCGCATCTAATGCCTTTTTCAGCTCCATATTTAACTTGCGTGATACGATCGGATGCGTATTCGGTCGACACTCAGCAATCACTCGAAGCGTTACCCCTGTTGGAGCAATAGCCTGAATACCAAGCACTTCCGGTGCATTAATTAAATTCTCATCCTTCATCGTGATCATCGTATGTCGAATGACCTCTAGCGCACGATTGACTTCTTCCTCAAAAGCAATCGAAATATCAACAACCGCGATGCTATTATTAATCGAGAAGTTTGTAACCTCATTGATCATGCCATTGGGAACAATATGAACCTCCCCGGTCCAGCTCTGAATACGGGTTGTCCTAAGTCCAATGACTTCTACGGTCCCTTTGAATTGCCCTGTCTGAATCACATCGCCTACAGCGAACTGATCTTCGAGTACAATAAAAAATCCCGTAATAATATCCTTCACCAGGCTTTGTGCACCAAACCCGACAGCAAGTCCAAGTACACCTGCTCCTGCGAGCAATGGCCCTAAATTAATCCCGAATTCAGACAATATGAGCATAATGGTTATAAAATAGACGACGTAAGAAGTTACATTTTTCATCAGCTTGCCTACGGTTGTCATTCGCCTTGTGTGGTTGATCAACATCTTGTTCTCACGCTCTAAAATAATTCGATCAATGGTTTTATGGATTACCCATACAACTACACGGCCAATGAATAAGAACATAACGATTCGCAGCGCAGAACTACCAAATGCTTGCCATAATTCATTGTTTGTCAACCAATCAACAAATTCATCATATCGTTCTCTGATTGACATCACAATTCCTCCTCATTAACTTTGAATATATTTACATGTCGATTTGCTCATAACCGGCTTCAATCGGCTTAAATATACCTCTAACTTCCACGTTTTCCTGCACAATAACTTCCTTAACCGTTATCAAATCTTCCTCAGGAAAATGAATAGATAATGCGCAGCCGGCTGTAATTTCCTTCGGCGTGGGACATATGTCAATTTCAATATCTGCGTATTCGAGCAGCATTTCTGCACGCAATGCTTGCTGAGTTGAATCGAAGGCAATTAACACAAGCAAGACCTCCATTAAATTAGCATGACAAACTTTCTTGGCAAACAAAATATCAAAACTATCTGACGTATAAAATGGTTGTCCTATCCATATACTAGTAGCATATCGGTATAATCGGAGGGATTCTATGAAGCTTTCATTTATTAAAGAGACGCCTTTGAAGGTACCCTACACCACCGCAAACGTAATTGGCATGCTAGTAAATCGACTTACAGCCATGCTCGAAGAAATGGCTGCTGCACGCCCCATCGTAGTTGTCTGCGTAGGCACGGACCGTTCAACAGGAGACTCTTTAGGACCGCTGATTGGAACCTCACTATCGAAATACCGCAGCCCTCATTTTTCACTATTTGGCACGCTTGAAAATCCAGTTCATGCTATGAATTTAGATGATACCCTTATCGAGATCAATCGGCGGTTCCACAAACCATTTGTGATTGGCATTGATGCCTGCCTTGGTCAAGTATCCAGCGTAGGCAGCATTCAAGTTGGTGTAGGCCCTGTGCGTCCTGGTGCTGGCGTCAACAAGGACCTTCCTCCTGTTGGCGACATTCATATTACTGGTATCGTTAATGTAGGCGGATTTATGGAGTATTTTGTGCTGCAAAACACTCGTCTGCATCTCGTTATGAAAATGGCTGACATTATTTCGCTCAGTCTATTTACTGCTATTGCGAACAATGCGCATATCACGACCAGCGTTCTTGAACAAACCGCAGCATCGGATAATATTTAAAACAATTAAGTTTCCTATTTTGCTTCCAAAATAGCTTTATGCTCTTCTGGGGTTAAAGGGTATACTGATTGGCCTTTTTCAAGAGGTTTTGCATAGACATAAGTATTCTCCCTGCTATGAATACCTGAGAATACGGCTCCATCCTTCTCATCATTGATAATTGCGATTGAAAAGCTGAGATCACTGCCCTGTTCAGCAAAAGCGTTATAACGAATGACGCCTACTTTTCCTTTTTGCTTTGTTACAGTAGATTGCATTTCAATTAGCTGCGCCTTCAGCTCCGCATTCGCTTGCTGCTGCTCGGCAAGGCCTTGCTTCAATTCAACAATGACATCTTCCATATTCGTCACACCTGTATTCCCCATAACCGCTGTATATTGCTTTCTTAGCTTTTTCAGCCGTCCGCCTAAAACCGCTATCCAAATGAATAATACGATGGCAAATAACGCAATGCCCACCGTAACTGCATTCATCGGATTTGATGTCCAATCTTCCATCTTAGCTACTCCGCCCCCAGTTCAATGCTAAACGCCATATTGCTGTGCAATCTCTCTGATTGCACCTGTTAACGCATCAATTTCTTCATTCGTTGTAAATACACCGACACTTGCTCGTATAGCTCCTGTTTCCAATGTTCCTGCACAAGCATGTGCGAGTGGAGTGCAATGAAATCCAGCTCGCACAGCAATTCGGTAATGCTGATCCAATATGAATGATAATTCAGAAGGATCAACGCCCTCTAGGTTAAAAGCTACAATACCTGTTCTTTGTTCCCCAAGCTCTGGTCCCAGTATTTTGACTCCCTTTACTGGTTCAAGTCCTTGCATTAATCTCTGAGTAAGCAGCCATTCCTTAGTATGGATATTGTGCACCGTCTCATTCAGAACATACTGTACACCGGTTTTGAGCCCTGCCAAGCCCGGTGTATTTTGTGTTCCCGCCTCATAACGATCTGGCCTCACTTGAGGCTGCTCTACTGCCTCAGATTGGCTCCCTGTCCCGCCATGCAATAAAGGCACCAAATCAAGCTCAGGATCGATGTACAGCCCTCCTGTGCCTTGTGGGCCGAGCAACCCTTTATGTCCCGGGAAAGCCAGCATATGAATGCCCATTGTTCTTACATCTATAGGTAAAATACCTGCACTTTGCGCGGCATCAACTAACAATTTTATTCCATGCTTCCTTGTTAGTTCAGCTATATCCGCTACAGGCATAATTGTACCTAACAGGTTGGAACTATGATTAACAATAGCCAGTGTTGTGTTAGAACGAATAGCTGAGGAAACATCATCTATGTTAATATTTCCACGTTCATCCGACTCTACATATGTCACTTCAATACCGATTGTCTGTTCCAGATAATATAATGGTCTTCTTACTGAATTATGTTCAACTGAAGTTGCGATAACATGATCACCAGGCTTCAACCAACCTTTTATCGCCATGTTTAATGACATCGTTGTATTAGAGGTGAACGCTATGTCATTCGGGTTTTTTATGTTAAACAGTTTAGCTAATTGTTTGCGCGTTTCAAATAATATTCGACTTGCTCGCACAGCCATAGCATGACTGCCTCTTCCCGGATTAGCAGCGTCATTTAACATAGCGTTAACGACTGCTTCTGTTACTGCAGGCGGCTTAGGCCAAGAGGTTGCCGCATGATCCAAATAAATGAGTGATTGATTATGATTGCTCACGAATTTCACACCTTTCCTAGCTGCCTGCTCACAACAATGGCATACCTTAGTTTAATCTTTCAAAAGCAAGATTACAACTAAGGTATGCCATTGTTTGGTATAGTCTATGCCATGTATTGAAGCAATTCTAGCAAACGTTCCAAATCCTGTTTACTATAGTATTGTAGCTCAATTTTGCCTTTATCTTTTTGCTGTTTAATTTTCACTGTCGTTTTAAATCGTTCACGAAGCGACTCCTCTAAATGGTCAATATACGGATCGCGTTTTTTCTGATTCGGCTTCGCTGTATCTTCCGGCTGCTTAGAATCAAGCTTCTGAATCGCCTCTTCAAGCTCGCGGACACTCCACTCTTGAGAAACGGTAAGATCTGCTAATTCCTTTTGCACCTTATCATCTTTAATGCCGACCAACGCTCTTGCGTGACCCATAGAAATTGTTCCACGTGAAACATTATCTTTTATTTCAGTTGGCAACGAAAGCAACCGAACGAAGTTGGCAATATGAGAACGGGACTTTCCGACCTTCATGGACAACTCTTCTTGCGTAAGCTTGAACTTATCGATAAGCGCCTGATAAGCAATTGCAACTTCAATTGCATTCAAATCCTCGCGCTGTAGGTTCTCTATTAAAGCAATCTCCATAACTTGTTGATCAGTAAACGATCTTACTACAGCAGGTATTGTTGCATTTCCACAATATTGCGAAGCACGGAAGCGTCTTTCACCTGCTATAATTTCGTAACCTTTCAATACTGTACGAACAATAATAGGTTGAATGATGCCATGCTGCTTAATGGATTCAGCTAATTCTTTAATCGAATCCTCATCAAATGTTTTCCTAGGTTGATACGGATTAGGCCTTAGTTGGGATAAGGTAATTTCAATCACTTTATCATCGTCATTCACAGAAAGCGATGGGATAAGCGCATCCAGCCCTCTACCTAGCCGCTTGCTCATACATAATCACTTCCTTTGCGAGTTCAAGATAAACTTCTGCACCTTTAGAACGCGGGTCGTATGTGATAATAGCTTGTCCATGTGATGGCGCTTCACTTAAACGTACATTGCGTGGAATAATCGTTTGGTACACTTTTTGTTGGAAATACTTTTTCACTTCTTCAATAACTTGAATTCCCAAATTCGTTCTCGCATCAAGCATGGTCAGAAGAACACCCTCAATTTGAAGCGATGTATTTAAATGCTTTTGAACGAGTCGAACCGTATTAAGCAGTTGACTCAAACCTTCAAGAGCATAATATTCGCACTGAATAGGAATAAGAACAGAATCAGCTGCGGTTAACGAATTTATCGTTAATATCCCAAGTGATGGAGGACAATCAATAAGCACATAATCGAAATCATCCTTAACCATATGCAAAGACTTTTTCAAACGCAGCTCTCTTGATATCGTCGGCACTAATTCGATTTCGGCACCAGCCAATTGAATCGTTGCTGGAATGATTTTCAGACCTGGAACAGCCGTCTCGAACATTGCATCTTTTGGATGGACTTCATTAATAAGCACATCGTAAATACAATTCGTTACGTCCCCTTTGTTAATACCGAGACCACTTGTTGTATTCCCTTGTGGATCAATATCAACTAGCAGCACTTTTTTACCAAGTGATGCAAGACAGGCAGCTAAATTGACAGACGTTGTCGTTTTTCCGACACCGCCCTTCTGGTTGGCTATTGCAATTATCTTCGACAAAACCGGCTCACCTCTATGTGTACAACTTTTATGTGCTATTTTCTTAAGATCCATTAACGTAAAAATGCTAATAACATAAAACTAGTTAATTATCATGAATCATACATGTACAGCACATTTAATAAAAAACTAGCTACAAATGGCATCGCCGCCCTCAGTGAGGACGGCACAAATAAGCATTAAATTATACTATTTTAAGATATAACTCTATCTTTTAGGGATCTGGATCGTAATTTCATAATGATCTTCATGATCCTTTTCATTCGTCTTAATTTGTAATCCAGAACCAGAAACCATTTCAATGGATTGTCTGATTGTATTAAGGGCCAGACGTACATCCTTAGTAAAAGAAATACGTTTCGCTTTCTTGAGTTTGGTTGACTCCTTTAGGAAAGCGATTCTAACCTCAGTCTGCTTAACATTCAAATCTTTAGTTATGATTTCATCTAATACTTTAAGCTGCAACTCTTCATTATCGAGCGACAACAAAGCCCTTGCATGTCGTTCCGTAATTTTCCGTTCCATTAAAGCCATCTTAATCGTATCATTCAACATTAACAATCTTAATTTATTGGCAATCGTCGATTGACTTTTCCCTAGACGCTGAGCCAAGCTTTCCTGTGTTAATTGATGAAGCTCGATTAATTTTTGATAAGCTATCGCTTCCTCAATTGCTGATAAACCTTCTCTTTGAAGATTCTCAATTAATGCAATGGAAGCTGTTTGTGAATCGTTGAATTCACGAACAATACCAGGGATCGTATCGTAACCTAGCTTAGTAACAGCACGCCAGCGACGTTCCCCTGCTATGATTTCATATCTTCCATTACGCATACGAACAACGATAGGCTGAATAACACCATGCGTTTTTATCGTTTGACATAATTCTTCAATTCGGTCATCATCAAAAATCGTCCGCGGCTGAAATGGGCTTGCGTCGATTTCTTGAATCGGTATTTGCCGAACTTCTTCTTGCGGTATGCGCTGCTCGGACAGGCCGAACAATCGAGAAAATTGTTCTTTCATATCGATAATTACCACCCGATCATGAGATAAACCTTGTTTTTAATCACTTCAAAAGAAACCATAACCCCCATCATAGTAATGGGAAGCATGCGTTTCACACAAAATGTCAGCATTAACACTAGTAAACTAGGAAAATGTCTCCATTCTATTAAAAAGCAATTACAAGGTTTTTGCAATAAATACGCTTCAGCAGTAAGATTGGTTCATTGCCAATTGGATTATTTCGGTTACTAGAACCTCTCTCAGGTAATAATCGTCAACTGCACGGCGAACATCCATAACAAAATTCATTCGGAAATGATAGGAGAGGCTTCAGTTAAAATATAATCAGGTATGGCTGTAAAGCTTGATACGATGCTTATATTTGCCCGTGATACGAACTTCAATGTGTCTTATGAAGACGTTTATTGGTTCGTCTATGTAACGGTATCGTCCAGTCTCTTCATCTACTATAATAATTCGACTATCACTGGACGATCTCCTGCTTGACATCATTTTAGAACAAATAATTGTTATAAGAAAATGGAAGTTCTTTTCCCCAAGTAACCATTTGCAAAATGTTTCACGTGGAACATTAGATGCCAGCTACATAAGTGGCTGTTTTAGTGGAGTGCCTGCTTTTCTAGGGTATTTATGCGGAGTAGCATCTAGCTTCTCTATTAAAATAATATGTCGCTCTGATTGCTCGTTTGGAAGCGATAACTGATGCTGTGATTTAATTTTTCCTTTGAGCTCTCTTAGACTTAAAGCTGCCTCCCGAACTTCTTCATCCGATTGCGAGCCTTTCATTGCAGCAAACAATCCACCTTTTTTTACGAAGGGCAAACAAAATTCATTTAATACATTTAATCTCGCAACTGCCCTTGCCGTTACTAAATCATACTTGTCACGGTGGTCTGGCAATTGTGCAATATCTTCAGCCCGGCCATGCAAACATAAAACCTGTTCTAAACCAAGCTGCTCTGTCAGATGCGTTAGGAATTGTATTCTTTTATTCAAAGAATCAACAATCATGATTTGCAAATGAGGAAAACAAATTTTCAAAGGAATACTAGGAAAACCCGCTCCTGAGCCTATATCAGCAAGCTTACGAACACTGTCCATCTTCGTATAAAAAGAAAGCGATACGGAATCATAAAAATGTTTCTCGTATACAGCATCTCGTTCGGTAATGCCGGTCAAATTCATTTTTTCATTCCACTCAACGAGCAGACGATAATAAGTTTCGAACTGTTCAAGCTGAACGGGAGAAAGCGGAATGCCGCTCTCCTCCATTCGTTTTGTAAACCATTTTAAAGTTTCGTCCATATTATGATCCTCTCGCTGCAGTAACACGGTTGTAATGTTCCAAGTAAACAAGCAGTATGGAAATATCAGCTGGTGTAACACCGGCAATCCTTGACGCTTGACCAATAGATAGCGGTCTGATAACAGAAAGCTTTTGCTTCGCTTCAGATGCTAAGCTGCGAACATCACTATAATCAATGTCATCAGGAATACGTTTTTTCTCCATTTTGTTCAAACGTGCTACTTGTACAAGCTGTTTCTCAATATAACCTGCATATTTAATTTGAATTTCAACCTGTTCCTTCATTTCCTCTGTCATTTCTGGAACGGAAGGGACAACCGTTTCTAGCATCGCATAAGTAACTTCCGGTCGGCGAAGCAACGATAACGCATCAGTGCCATGCTCCATTGGAGCTGTACCCGCTGCTATCAGCATTTTATTTGCTTGATCAGGTTTTACTTTAGTTCCGCGTAGACGTTCAATATCAATCTCAACCAATTCTTTTTTACGCAAAAATTTATTGTAACGTTCTTCCGAAATAAGACCGATTTCGTAGCCAGTTGGCGTTAGACGATAATCTGCATTGTCATGGCGAAGTAGCAAACGATATTCTGCTCTTGAAGTAAGCAAACGATAAGGATCGTTCGTCCCCTTCGTAACAAGATCATCGATCATTACACCGATATAGCCATCTGCACGACCAATAATAATTGGTTCTTTCCCTTGTACCTTGCGTGCAGCATTGATRCCAGCCATAACGCCTTGTCCCGCTGCTTCCTCATAACCAGAAGTTCCGTTTATTTGTCCAGCTGTGAATAAACCGTCAATCACCTTTGTCTCCAAAGATGGCCACAGCTGTGTAGGAACTACCGCATCATATTCGATCGCATATCCGTTACGCATCATCTCAACTTTTTCCAAACCTGGTATAGAACGTAAAATACCAAGCTGTACATCTTCCGGCATACTTGTGGAGAGACCTTGTACATAATACTCAGAGGTATTTTTACCTTCTGGCTCTAAGAAGATTTGGTGTTTTGGCTTATCAGCAAAACGGACGATTTTATCTTCAATAGAAGGACAATATCTTGGGCCCGTTCCCTCAATTGCACCTGAGAACATTGGCGCACGATGAAGATTGTCATTGATAATTTTGTGCGTCGCTTCAGATGTATATGTTAACCAGCAAGGCAATTGCTCGTTTGTGGAAGATTCCGTCTCATGCGAGAAAAACTTCGGTTTATCGTCGCCAGGTTGAATTTCTGTTTTCGAAAAATCAATCGTATCTTTGTGAACACGCGGAGGCGTACCTGTCTTGAAACGTACAAGCTCCAAACCATGCTCCTTCAAGCTTGCCGAAAGTCTGACTGACGGCTGTTGATTATTTGGTCCGCTCTCATACATCAGCTCGCCCATAATAATTTTGCCGCGCAAATAGGTGCCCGTTGTAACAACCGTAGTCTTTGCACGATACTCAGCGCCTGTTTTTGTAACGATTCCTAAGCATTTTCCATTCTCAACAATAAGCTCTTCAGCCATACCTTGTCTCAGAGTCAAATGAGGTGTTTCTTCAATTGTCTTTTTCATTAAATGCTGATAATCAAACTTGTCAGCTTGCGCACGCAGTGCATGCACCGCTGGACCTTTACCTGTATTAAGCATCCGCATTTGAATGAACGTTTTATCGATATTACGTCCCATCTCACCGCCGAGCGCATCAATTTCACGCACCACATGGCCTTTTGCCGGTCCGCCGATAGATGGATTACATGGCATAAAAGCAACCATGTCTAGATTTATTGTAAGCAGCAGCGTTTCGCAGCCCATACGTGCAGCCGCAAGTGCAGCTTCACAGCCTGCATGCCCCGCTCCAATGACGATCACGTCATATTCACCAGCTATATATCTCATTGTCCTTTACCCTCCTAAAGGTTTTCGTAGAAAACCACTTCGTAAGCATTATCTTAGGTTTTCGTAGAAAACCACTTCGTAAGCCGCAGAAAACCACTTCGTAAGCATATCCGAAGGCTTTCATAGAAAACTTTCTTATGCCCCATCATTTCAGTGAAACCTATATGCTGAATAGAATAACGATTAGCTCGATATTCTATTTCCTTAATTAACACTTAGAGCTGCGCTAATCTTAAATCACAGAGACAGCTGGAAACTCTGCCTCATTAGCAAAATCACTTTTTAGCAGCGAACTAACTTTACTTCTTCATTAAAGCCACATGTTGTAAGTTTAATTCATATCGGCTGCAAAAGCCTACTTCCATCTATTTCCCTAAGCAGAACTGCGAGAAAATTTGATCGATTAATGAATCTCCAGCCTCATCACCCAAAATTTCACCAAGCGACTCCCACGCGGATCTGGCATCGATCTGAATAAGGTCAATCGGTATTCCTGTATCAGATGCTTCTATTGCATCGACTAGCGATCGCCTTGCCCGCTTCAATAAAGCAATATGTCGAACATTGCTCACATATGTCAGATCACCTGATTCAAGCTGGCCTTCAAAAAACATCTCGCTAATCGTCTTCTCTAAACGGTCTAACCCATCTTCCTCAAGAACCGACATTTTAACGATGGAATCGACCGGAATCGACTCCTCCACCACCTCAATTTCTAATTGACGCGGCAAGTCAGTCTTATTTATGATCGCAATGACTGGGCGACCCTTCATTTGCAACAAAAGTTCCCGATCATCAGCTTGCAACGGCTCATTATAGTTCAGCACTAGCAAAATGAGATCCGCTTCTTCAAGCGCATTGCGAGAGCGCTCCACCCCAATTCGCTCAACAACATCCGTTGTTTCACGAATACCAGCCGTATCGAGCAGTCGAAGTGGAATTCCGTTTAGCGCTACAAATTGTTCAATGACATCACGAGTCGTACCTGGGATATCGGTAACGATAGCCTTATTCTCCTGCGTCAGTACATTCATAAGAGACGATTTACCGACATTGGGACGCCCAACGATTGCTGTTACAATACCTTCTCTTAGTATCTTGCCTTCGTTTGCGGTTTTTAACAGACGATCTATTTCATTAATAGCAGAATCGCATTGGTCACGAATAAACGAGCTCGTCATTTCCTCTACGTCATGCTCCGGATAATCGATGTTCACTTCTATATGGGCAAGCAGCTCAATGACCGTCTGCCGCAAAGCTTTAATCCGCTTCGACAGAACGCCCTCTGCTTGTTTGCGGGCAACGGAAAATGCTCGATCAGATTTGGATCGAATCAAATCGATAACAGCCTCTGCCTGCATAAGATCGATACGACCATTCAGGAAGGCACGCTTCGTAAACTCGCCTGGCTCCGCTGTGCGATAGCCGTCCAGCTGCAATACGACATCAAGCACCTTTTTAACAGCAATAACGCCGCCATGTGCATTAATTTCGACAACATCCTCCGCAGTAAATGAACGGGGACCTCTCATCAGCGTAACAAGTACTTCTTCAACCTCTTCTCCAGACCTCGGATCGAGAATATGACCATAATGCAGCGTATGTGTATCCGCATCATTGAGATTTATTTTCGAACGAAAAACACTCGCGATACCTGCAATTGCCTCAGGTCCGCTTACTCTAATTATTGCGATTCCGCCTTCTCCGACTGCTGTGGAAATGGCAGCTATCGTATCATGTACCATTGCTGTCAGCACCTCTCAAATGGAAAAACAGCAATGACCATTATGAGCCATTGCTGTGGATAGCGTATTGATTCGTATACATTTATAATGTACAGCTTATTGTCTTAATGCAATAACGACTCGCCGGTTCGGCTCATCGCCTTTACTAAACGTTTTCACCTTAGGGTGGTTCTGCAACTGCGAATGAATAACTTTGCGCTCATGCGGCGACATCGGCTCCAAGACAACTTCTTTCCTTGTGCGGATAACTCGTCCCGCCAAACGATCGGATAAATCCGCTAACGTTTTGCGGCGGCGCTCCCGAAAATCTTCTGCATCAAGTACGATACGCAAATGACTGTCTGAATAACGATTAGCCACAATATTAACCAAGTACTGTAATGCATCCAACGTTTGTCCGCGACGTCCAATCAGCATGCCAAGATCTCCACTGCCTGTTACAGCAATATGTATACCGTCTCTTGTTTGCTTTCGATCGATGTTTACTTGCAATCCCATCGTGCCAGCCACTTCACGGAGGAAATTCTCCGCTTCAAGCATGGGATCGGGAATAAGCTCAAGCTCAACTTTCGCTTCCTTTGCGCCGAACAGTCCAAAGAAACCTTTGGTTGGCTGCTCAAGCACAACTTGTTTAACGCGGTCTTCAGTTACTTGCAATTGTAATAATCCGTTACGTACAGCATCTTCTACCGTTTTCCCCGATGCAATGATTTTCTTCATTTCGCAGGGGCCTCCTTACCTTTGTCAGATGAACGAACGTATAGGAAGTAGTTTTGAATGATTGTGTAAATGTTGCTGTAAACCCAGTACAAAGGAAGAGCCGCTGGGAAAGAAAGTGCCATTACAAAAATGAGCACAGGGAAGATCGCCAGCATCATGCCCATACCTGGCATTGTTTGTGTTTGCTGCTTCTGCATCATCTTTGACTGAATGAACGTTGTAGCGGCAGCGAGAATAGGAAGAATGTAATACGGATCTTTCTCTCCAAGCTGAAGCCACAGGAATGTATGCTCACGAATATCAGGGTTTTTGTAGATTGAATTGTACAAAGCGATAAAAATCGGCATTTGAACAATTAGAGGCAAACAGCCCGCCATCGGATTTACCTTATGCGTTTGGAAAAGCTTCATTGTCTCTTCTTGCTGCTTTTGCGGATTGTCTTTGTGCTTTTTCTTAATTTCAGCCATTTGCGGCTGCAACGCTTGCATAGCTTTGGAGCTGCGGTACTGTTTTAGCGTTAACGGCAAAATCAATGTTCTTACAATGATCGTCAGGAGCAATATCGCAAGTCCGTAGGAGTCGCCAAACCAGCCTGCGAACGTATCAAGCGTTAAGGCAAAGTAATAAACGACGTTCTTCTCCCAGAAGTTCCCCTTCAATAGATCAGCAGTCTCGGTTGTCTCTGTTGATGGAGCGCCGCATCCTGCCAGCACACCCATAAGCAGAACAAGACCGAACACTAAAATCATTTTCTTGTTTTTTGTCCAAAACAACAACTTTAAAACTCCTCTCTGAAAGCCATTACATCAAGCGTCAGCGGCAATAGCCGTGCTCTTGCGGCGCAGCATATGTTTCGTGGAAAAATACAGGCATTGTATGACTAATACAATCTTATATTTTCATTCTAGACTATACCATAATTTATGGGACAAAGAAACAACGAGACTATCCTTGCATCCGCTTTCTTGGCGCATGCTGTATCGCGTTTTTTAGGCATGCGAAGCAAGCCGGCAAAATATCGTTAATCTGCCTGCTTCTCTTTTGAAATACTCGTGCTTTTCAGCAAACCGGCCTTCTTCAATACATGAAGAACGCTCTTCTCCATATCCTTCATCTTCATCAATGTAGCAGGCTTTCTTACTATTAGTATGAAGTCGGTTCTGGGAACGATTCGATTGGCTTGGTGACGAACAATTTCTTTAATCATTCTGCGCATGCGATTACGTACTACCGCATTGCCTATTTTTTTACTTGCCGATACACCGAGGCGAAATGGTTCCGCCGATGGTTGTTTCGACCAATAGACGACGAATTGCCCATTCGCAAACGATTTGCCGCCTCGATAAATCCGGCTGAAGTCTTCACGATTGCGAAGACGCAATTTTCTATGCACGACTGTTGGCCACCGTTCTCTTGTTCATCTTCTAAGTATAGTCAGCAAGCGAGCAGCCTAAGCTGCTGCTCACTCACTCCTCATCCTCACAAGCAAAAAAAAAAGACCACCGGACGTGGTCTTCTGCTTATGCGCTCAGTACTTTTCTTCCTCTTTGACGACGCGCTGCCAAAACTTTACGTCCGTTCTTCGTGCTCATCCGTTTGCGGAATCCATGCACTTTCGCGCGTTTGCTTACATTAGGTCTAAATGTAGGTCTCATCGTTCTGCACCTCCTATACTGCGTGTTTCCAATCAAGCGTAAACGGCTCTCGCCGTCATAGTTTGACGGAGCAGCATCGTTTCGCGGTGTATATAAGCAGCATTATAAGCATGCACCTATAACGTCTTATATTTAAAAAAACGCTTTTTTTATTAAACCATGCCCAGCCCCAAAAGTCAATGATCAGCTCCAGCACCCTCTTGTTGATAAAAATAATTTCAAGTCAGCTGTGGATAAACGCATGAATTGACTTCATTTTTCAAAAACTAATAACATGTGCACAATCCACAGGCGGGTTAAACGAACTTTGTCGAAATCTTAACAAGATATAAACAATATGTAGTGGTGTAGATAACTTTTATGCACAAGCAGTTGAGAATGTGGATAAAATATGCGATTTCGTTGAAATATAAGGCATCTTTTGCTATGATAATTATGTTTTCACTGTGGATTAGATCAATATTGCCTCAGTTTTATCAACAGCCTGTGGATAACATTGTGAACAAACTCATCCCCTATTTATAACTCATTCACTTATTTCTCTTCATAATGTGGATGCTTTCGTTATAATACCCTTGTTTTCGACATTTTTTCTTGCAACTGCGCCACTTGTGGCGATTTGGATAAGGAGTGACAGTCTGTGGACAGCCATACCTATGATTTATGGCAGCAAGTGTTGTCGATCATACAGACGAAATTGAGCAAACCGAGCTTTGACACTTGGTTCAAAGCAACGAAAGCTAATTTTGTTGATGATTCCATGCTTGAAGTAACAGCGCCGACAACATTTGCGGCCGAATGGCTGGAGGGCCGTTATACGAAGCTAATAAGAACGACACTGTTTGAGTTTTTGGGCAGACAAGTCGATGTTCGCTTCTCTATTGAGGAACCGAAGGGTGCGGAGCCCGCATATATGTTCCCACCGAAAGCGGTGCATTCCCCTGTCATGAATGAGGAAGCGACACCTACTCATATGCTTAACCCGAAGTATACGTTTGATACATTCGTTATCGGTGCTAACAACCGTTTTGCGCATGCAGCATCGCTTGCCGTAGCGGAAGCGCCGGCCAAAGCTTACAATCCATTGTTTTTATACGGTGGAGTTGGGCTAGGCAAAACCCACTTAATGCATGCCATTGGCCACTACATCATGGATCACAACCCGAATACGAAAGTTCTTTACATCTCGTCTGAGAAATTCACCAACGAATTCATTAACGCTATCCGCGATAATCGTGGTGAAAGCTTCCGTACAAAGTATCGCAATATCGACGTTCTGCTCATTGACGATATTCAATTTCTAGCCGGAAAAGAACAGACGCAGGAAGAGTTTTTCCACACCTTTAATGCGCTGCATGAGGAGCGGAAACAAATTGTCATTTCAAGTGACCGGCCTCCAAAGGAAATTCCTACGCTGGAAGAAAGGCTTCGCTCTCGCTTTGAATGGGGACTTATTACCGACATTCAGCCGCCGGATCTGGAGACGCGGATTGCAATACTGCGCAAGAAAGCACGCGCTGAGAATCTAGATATTCCTAACGAAGCGATGATCTATATCGCTAATCAAATCGATACAAATATTCGTGAACTGGAGGGTGCCCTTATTCGGGTAGTCGCCTATTCATCCTTGATAAATGCAGACATTACGTCGCATTTGGCAGCAGAAGCGCTTAAGGATATCATTCCTTCCAGCAGACCTAGAATGATTACGATGCATGATATTCAGACGAAGGTTGGGGAGTTCTACGGGCTGCGGCTAGAGGAATTCAAAGCGCGGAAACGAACGAAGGCGGTAGCCTATCCTAGGCAAATCGCAATGTATCTATCCAGGGAGCTCACCGATTTCTCGCTTCCGAAGATTGGCGAAGCTTTTGGCGGGCGTGACCATACAACCGTTATCCACGCACATGAGAAAATTACACAGCAGCTTAAAATAGATCAGGACCTGTACAAAATCATTCAAAACCTGACCGAAAAGATCAAAAATCATATGTGAACAACTAGGCAAGCCTATGCACAAGCTATGCACATGTGGATAGGCTTGCTTTATCGGTCTTCCAAGGGGTTATCCACATATTCAGTGCCCCTACTACTACGACTACTAAAAATCTTTAAAAAAACATCATCAAATACGGCAAAACGGCTGATGCCAGCCTTTACAGGCAAATGCTCGCTTCGCAGTCAAGTATAAGGTTTGTATAACGTTTAAAATAAACACGAAATCATCAAAACATAACCCATTTACGCCGTTTTCAAAAAAATCGTTTGTGAGAGCTCATACTTGGATGAATTTATAAGAACGCTAGGAGTGAAATCATGAAATTAACAATCTCAAAAAATGAATTAAACGATGCGATCCAGCAAGTAGCAAAGGCTGCTTCCTCACGTCCTGCTATACCTATTCTCGGCGGTATCAAGATTGAGGTTACTCATCTTGGGGTAACACTTACAGCAAGCGATACCGATATCTCTATTCAAAGCTTCATCCCTGTGGAAAGAGATCAATTCGTTATTGCACATGTGGATAAACCGGGAAGCGTCGTTTTGCCCGCAAAGTTTTTCGTGGAGATTGTAAAAAAACTCCCATCCGAGCAAGTCGTTATCGATGTGAGCAATACTTACCAGACGATGATCCGTTCGGGCTCTACTGAAATACAAATGGTCGGACTTGATCCGGAAGAATTTCCAGTACTTCCTTCCATCGAACAAAACGATATATTGCAAATGCCTGGCGATCTATTAAAAGCAATGATTCGTCAAACTGTGCTTGCAGCCTCAGCAAGTGAACAAACGCCTATTTTGACAGGTGTACTTTGGAACTTGCTTGAAGGGGAATTGAAATTTGTAGCAACGGACCGCCACCGTCTAGCAAGCCGTACGGCACAAGTTGAAACAGAAGCACAGCTCAAATTCAGCAATGTCATCATTTCAGCGAAAACACTAATTGAGCTATCCAAGCTCGTTCCAGAGCAAAATGCTCTTGTCGATATCGTTGTAACAGACAACCAAGTGTTGTTTAAACTCGGAAATGTATTATTTTATACACGTATCCTTGATGGAACTTATCCCGATACTTCTAAAATTATTCCGCAAACGTTCAAAACAGAACTTGTACTTGATACAAAAAATGTGATGGACGCGATTGATCGTGCCTACCTCATGTCTCGTGAGGAAAAAACGAATATCGTACGCCTTATGACGCTTGAAGATGGAACGATTGAAATTTCATCCAGCTCGACTGAGCTTGGACGAGTAACGGAGCAGCTTGAAGCAAAAGAATTTAATGGTGAGCCTCTTCGAATCGCATTTAACTCTAAATATATGCTAGACGTCCTTAAAGTCATTGATAGCGAGCAATTGTTTATTGGCTTTACAGGCGCAATGAGCCCTATTATTATTCGTCCTATGGATCATGCATATAGCATGTATGTCATCTTGCCTTATAGAACAACGGGCTAAATCTCAAATATAAGCAAGAAAGGGCTGACCTATTTTCATGAAAGAAATCGCCATCAAGACGGAATATATAACGCTTGGCCAATTTTTGAAGCTTTCTGATTGCATTCAAACCGGCGGTCATGCGAAGTTTTTCCTTCAAGAAAACACTGTCGTTATTAACGGAGAAGCGGATAACCGCAGAGGAAGAAAATTGTATGCTGGCGATAAAGTAGAAGTTGAAGGCTGCGGCGTCTTTACGGTAGGTAGAGAGTAACGCACCAACGGACCGGGAGGTCAAAACGTGTTTTTAACGAGCATACAGCTGCAAAATTATCGGAACTACAGCGAGATTGACTTGCAAACGCCGAATAAGGTCAATATATTTCTTGGGCAAAATGCTCAAGGCAAAACTAATTTGCTAGAGGCTATATTCGTACTTGCTTTAACGAAGTCTCATCGTACCTCTAAGGATAAGGAGCTTATTGGCTGGCAAGAAAGCTCCGCTCGCATTACTGGTGAGGTCGATAAGAAGTACGGAGCGATTAAGCTGGATCTCCTTTTCTCAGCGCAAGGAAAAAAAGCGAAAATAAACGGACTTGAGCAGCGTAAGCTCAGTGATTTCATCGGTTCGGTAAATGTCGTCATGTTTGCGCCAGAGGATCTTGAAATTGTAAAAGGAACGCCGGGAGTGCGAAGACGGTTTCTCGATATGGAAATCGGACAAGTACAGCCCGGCTATTTGTATACACTCCAGCAATATGGAAAAGTGCTGCAGCAGCGCAACAATTTTTTGAAAGCCTCCTATCCTGGGGGGGCAAATCAAACGATGCTTGAGGTGTGGAATCAGYAGCTCGCAGAGCATGGTGTTAAAATCATGAAAAAAAGGAAACACTTTATACATAAATTACAAACGTTTGCAGAACGAATACATGCAGGCATAACGAACGGGACTGAGCAGCTCACGATTGACTACCGTCCTTCTTTTGATACAGATGCCCAGCAAGATGAATCTGTTTTATTTGATCAATTTATGATAAAGTTAACACAGGTGAAAGAACAGGAGATTCGCAGAGGTGTTACGCTCGTGGGTCCGCATCGCGATGATTTGGCGTTTTTTATCAACGGCAAAGAAGCGCAAGTCTACGGCTCACAGGGGCAGCAGCGAACAACGGCCCTGTCTTTAAAATTGGCAGAAATAGAACTCATTAACGAGGAAATCGGTGAGTATCCGATTTTGCTGCTTGACGATGTGCTGTCAGAGCTTGATCAGAACCGTCAGACACAGCTTATTGAGACATTTCAGAGCAAAGTACAAACCTTTATTACAACGACCGGCCTTGAAAGCGTGAATGTGAGCAGGCTTCAGGATGCCGGCATCTATCATGTGCATGACGGCCGAGTGACACGTTAAATTGCGAATAGGAGAGGTGAGGAAGAGGACATGTACATCCATTTGGGCGGCGAGAAAATAATTCGGGCTGCGGAGCTCGTGGCCATCTTTGATATTTCTATCGAGCAATCCTCTAAACTATCCAAGCAATTCGTTGCGGGAGCACGCAAGCGTAAGGACGTTGAAACGATAGGCGAGGAAGAGCCAAAATCGATCGTTGTAACGAAGCAAAAAATATATTATTCGCCTATTTCATCCTCTACGCTTAAGAAAAGAGCCCATCAGTTTGTGGCTAACGGCTAGAGCGAAGGCGATCAGGAACAGCAGTTGAGAGGAGCAGTGAAGTTGCATGTCTTTGGAACAGCATACGTATGACGAGAGTCAGATACAGGTCTTGGAAGGTTTAGAGGCGGTACGCAAACGTCCGGGGATGTATATTGGCTCCACTAGTGGCAAAGGTCTTCACCATCTCGTATGGGAGGTTGTTGATAACAGTATTGACGAGGCTTTGGCCGGTTATTGCTCAAAAATCGAAATTATCGTGCATGAGAATAACAGCGTAACGGTTATCGATAATGGACGCGGTATCCCTGTAGGAGAGAATGCGAAACTGAAAAAATCGACGCTAGAAGTCGTTATGACTGTTTTGCATGCGGGAGGTAAGTTCGGCGGAGAGGGCTATAAAGTATCCGGCGGCTTGCACGGGGTCGGCGTATCTGTCGTAAACGCACTGTCCGAGCTTGTCATTGTTCAAGTAAAACGCGAAGGCAATATCTATCAGCAAGAGTACCGCAAGGGTGCTCCGCAGTATGATATTAAAATTGTCGGCGAGACAACGGAAACAGGTACTCAAGTAACATTTAAGCCTGATACAGAAATTTTTACGGAAACGACCGTATACGACTATGAGACGCTGCAATCGCGTATTCGCGAGCTTGCGTTTTTGAATAAAGGCATTGAAATTGTGCTTAGTGATGAGCGTACTGGCGTATCCAATACGTTTAAATATGAGGGCGGTATTATCGAGTTTGTAAAATACTTGAACCGCAATCGCGAACCTTTGCATGAGCTGCCAATTTATGTGGAAGGCTCGAAGGATCATATCCAAGTAGAAGTCGCTCTACAGTATAATGACAGCTACACCGAGAATATATACTCTTTCGCAAATAATATTAATACACATGAGGGCGGTACGCATGAGTCGGGCTTTAAGAGCGCACTTACGCGTATTATTAACGATTATGCCCGCAAATCAAATCTCATCAGGGATAATGATTCGAATTTCTCCGGAGATGATGTGCGTGAGGGCTTGACGGCTATTATTTCTGTCAAAATCCCGGAACCGCAATTTGAGGGACAAACAAAGACTAAGCTTGGCAACAGCGAAGTCCGCGGAATTGTAGAATCATTTTTTGCCGAGAAGCTGCAGGAATTTCTAGAAGAGAATCCTTCTGTTTCGCGTAAAATCGTAGAAAAAGGTCTATCTGCTGCTCGTGCTCGTGAAGCAGCGCGCAAAGCGCGTGAGCTGACTCGCCGTAAGAGCGCTCTGGAAGTTGGCTCTCTACCTGGTAAGCTTGCTGACTGCTCATCCAAGGATGCATCGATCAGCGAACTGTACATCGTAGAAGGTGACTCTGCCGGTGGATCTGCCAAGCAGGGCCGCGATCGTCATTTCCAAGCCATTTTGCCGCTTCGCGGTAAGATTTTGAACGTAGAAAAAGCGCGTCTCGATCGTATTCTTGGCAATGCTGAGATTCGGGCAATGATTACAGCGATGGGCACCGGTATAAGCGATGATTTCGATTTAACTAAAGCACGTTATCACAAAATCATCATTATGACCGATGCGGATGTCGATGGCGCTCATATTCGTACGCTCATCTTAACGTTCTTCTATCGCTATATGCGTGAAATTATAGACGCTGGCTATATTTATATTGCACAGCCTCCTCTATTCAAGATCGAGCGTAATAAGGTCATTCGCTACGCGCAAACCGAGAAGGAACGCGAGAAGATTTTGGCTGAATTTGGAGAAGGCGTAAAAGTAAACGTTCAGCGCTATAAAGGTCTTGGAGAGATGAACGCTACTCAGCTTTGGGAGACAACGATGGATCCTGAAAGCCGTACGATGCTCCAGGTAACGATTGAGGATGCAATTGAAGCGGATATCGTGTTCGACACGCTTATGGGCGATAACGTTGAACCGCGCCGCGAATTTATTCAAAAATACGCTAGATACGTAACGAATCTAGATGTTTAAAATAAAGGATCTCGTAAAGAAGCAGCCGCCCATTATGGACGACTGCTTCTTTTTTTAAATCGGCCATAGGCGACTGCATAACGATATACTTTATGAAAAACATTTTGGTCAGGCAGCTTTCGAAAGATAAATGGGTCGGGTAGTGTATTGACTTCCAAAATCCATGGATGCAGTTTTGCATCAATTGCGATGTCCACGCCTAGCTCTTTTATATTGGGGTAGGCACCTTGTAACTGGTTGGCAATCGTAATGCTGACTTTTCTTAATTTGTTTTTGAAGGCAGCAAGTTCTGAAGCATTAGCATGATCGCCCATGAGCCGCTCAAGAGCCATCGGAGTCCCGCCGCTGTGATAATTGGTTACTATTTTCGCAGGATGGGCGAGTCTACCGATAATGCCAGTGGCCTCCCATTCGTTATGAGGGTTTTTCTGAACCATAACGCGAATATCGAAGCGCCGCTTTTGATGTTTTAGCAAATGGATACCTTTTTGAACAAGATAGCTTCGCTTCTTCGTTTGTTGAGCTAGCTTATGGTATAACTGGTCGAGTGTTGAGAAAAACAAGATTTTTGTCCCTAGCTGATAGCGATATCCGAGAGCAGGTACAGTAGTTCTCTCCACGCGGATGACGCCATTGCCGAACGTACCGTTTATCGGCTTGACGTAGACCATACCATATTCACTAAGCATTGACTGAAGGCTGCCGCGTCCGAATAGTTTTGTTGGGGGCATATAAGAGCGCAAATAGTCAGATTTCAACATGACTTTTGTTTTGGCCCATTTGCTCGTAACGCGTTGTATACTCAACGATTTTTCTCCTTTCAAAATGCTGCTTTTACAGGTCATCGATTTGAAATGATGCAGGAGACAGACTTTCGATTGAGTGGTATAATGAAAGTTGGGTCTGTTTATTTTATGGCAGGTTTTCATGTATGGAGAGCGGTAATTCACCTATTTTTAGCAAGTAAAGACGAAAGTTTCGCAGGAATTCCAAAAGCATGAGCGCAAAAGGTTTATATGCTCGCTTTTTGAGAAAGTAATATAAGAGTTATGTTGATTTAAGAGTAGCTATAGATGGCGTCAGGGAGGTAAATCATGGCGGAAGAACAACGTATGTCTGTAAGAGATCGAGATATTGGTACGGAGATGCGGGATTCCTTTATGGATTACGCAATGAGTATCATCGTAAGTCGCGCTCTTCCCGATGTTAGGGATGGACTTAAACCAGTGCATCGACGCATATTGTATGCGATGTCTGAGCTGGGCATGTCACCGGACAAGCCCCATAAGAAGTCAGCGAGAATTGTAGGAGAAGTAATCGGTAAGTATCACCCGCATGGTGATTCCGCAGTTTATGAGTCGATGGTGCGGATGGCACAAGATTTCTCCATGCGTTATATGCTCGTAGATGGACATGGTAACTTTGGTTCAGTTGATGGCGACTCTGCAGCTGCCATGCGTTATACGGAAGCTCGTCTTTCGAAGATGGCAATGGAGTTGCTACGCGATATCAACAAGGAAACGATTGATTTCGTTCCTAACTATGACGGTGAAGAGTCGGAACCAGTTGTATTGCCTGCACGTTATCCAAACCTTCTCGTAAACGGGGTTACTGGGATAGCGGTTGGTATGGCTACGAATATTCCACCTCATAACTTGAATGAGGTTATCGATGGAGTACAGGCGCTTATTGTTAATCCTGACATTACGCCACTCGAACTTATCGAACACATAAAAGGTCCGGATTTTCCAACAGCCGGTTTTGTAATGGGCCGTATGGGGATTCGTCAAGCTTATTTGACAGGCCGCGGTTCGGTAACAATGCGAGCAAGGGCGACGATTGAAGAAAATAACGGCAAAGCGCGCATCATTGTGCATGAACTGCCTTATCAAGTCATTAAAGCTCGTTTAGTTGAGAAAATTGCCGAGCTCGTTCGCGAGAAGAAAATTGAAGGTATTACTGATTTGCGAGATGAATCGGATCGTAACGGCATGCGCGTAGTCATTGAGCTTCGTCGTGATGTTAACCCGAGCATCGTACTTAATAATTTGTACAAGCATACACAGCTGCAATCCAATTTTGGGATTAACATGCTGGCACTCGTAAATGGTGAGCCTAAGACGCTTAACATACGCGATATGCTTTATCATTATTTACAGCATCAGATCGAGGTTATTCGTCGTCGTACGGAGTTTGATCTCAAAAAGGCTGAATCTCGCGCACATATCTTGGAGGGCTTGCGAATAGCGCTTGACCATTTGGATGAGGTCATTGCACTCATTCGCGCTTCCCAAACAGCTGATCAAGCTCGTGAAGGCTTAATTACAAGATTCTCGCTCAGCCATGAGCAGGCGCAAGCGATTTTGGATATGCGTTTGCAGCGCCTGACTGGTCTGGAAAGAGATAAAATAGAAGCAGAGTATGCAGAACTTATGCGTAAAATTGCTGAATATAAAGCGATTCTAGCTGATGAGCAGCTTGTGCTCGATATTATTAGCACAGAGCTTGCTGAATTGAAGGACCGTTTCGGTGATGAGCGTCGTACGGAGATAATGGCAAGTGATGAGGAAATTCTCGATGAGGATCTTATTCCTCGTGAGGATGTTATCATCTCCATTACTCACACGGGCTATATCAAGCGTTTGCCGGTTGGCACTTACCGCAGCCAGAAGCGCGGCGGCAAAGGCGTTGTCGGCATGGGTACTAAGGATGATGACTTTGTTGAGCATCTATTTGTATCCAATACGCATCACTACCTGTTGTTCTTTAYGAACAAAGGTAAGGTGTATAAGCTGAAAGCCTATGAGATTCCTGATCTTAACCGTACTGCACGCGGTACGCCTATTATCAACCTCATTCAAATTGAACAGGGTGAGACAATCAATGCGGTCATACCTGTACAAGAATTTGATTCGGAACATTACTTGTTCTTTGCTACAAGGCAAGGGGTTGTGAAGAAGACTCCGCTTGATGACTACGTCAACATTCGGAAAGTCGGATTGATCGCAATCTCACTTCGTGAGGACGATGATCTAATTGGCGTTAAGCTGACTGACGGTAACCAGGAAATTATTATGGGAACTGCGCAGGGCATGTCCATACGTTACTCTGAGCAGGATGTCCGTTCTATGGGACGTTCCGCTACAGGCGTGAAAGGTATCCAGCTTGATGATGAAGATACCGTTATTGATATGGATGTTATCGTACCGGATAATGATATCCTGATCGTTACCTCCAAAGGTTACGGCAAGCGGACACCAGTGGCCGATTATCGTATTCAGAACCGTGGCGGTAAAGGGATTAAGACGCTTAACGTAACCGATAAGAATGGACCGATCGTCTCACTCAAAGTGGTTGAGAATGATGAGGATCTTATGATTATGACTTCATCTGGCACGATGATTCGTACCAGCATGGAAGGCATATCTACGATGGGACGGAATACGCAAGGCGTAAGGCTGATTAATACACGCGAAGATGATACGGTAGCGACTGTTACACGTGTTGCTCGCAGTGAAGAGAATGAAGCTATAGATGAAAATGAAGAGCAAGATGGCGGCGAAACGACGCAAGAATAAATGAAAGCAGACGCAGCTGACTCCGTCGCATGACGGGTCAGCCTAGGTTTGCTTTATTTATGGGAGTACATAATTACTATTCAGGCACAAGGGGAGAGGACTCTCGTGGCAGCAGTAACATTATTACATCTCAAATTAGGCGACAAAATCATTGAAGATGTCCTCACCCCACTTGGCAGTGTTTTATTTCAAAAGGGAAAGATCGTTACCCCTAAAGAAATAGAAATATTGCAAGCATTTCTCATCACAAGTGTCGAGATTGAATCCAATATTGATTTGAGCAAGACAAAAGAGGATACCGATGAGGATGCAAGCCAAGAACCGAGTTCAGCATTAGTCGCATCTCCCCTTCATGAAGAGTACGACAAAATGATTATTGTTTTACGCCAAGTATTTAACTCTGTTGCAGCGGGTCAAGCCATGCCGATCATGGATGTACGCAAGCAGCTTGAGAAAATGCTGGAGCACATAAAGAGCTACAACTTGCTGACCTTTGTACCGCGTCAATTTTTGGAGAAAGACTATTTGCTTCATAACAGCATTACGTCTGCATTAACCTCCTATCAAATTGCACAGTGGACTGGCTTTCCTCAAAAGGATTGGATGCAAATTGCATTTGCCGGTTTATTGCATGATATCGGCAACGTCCGAATTGACAAAGCAATCTTGACGAAGCCTAATACATTATCAACAGAAGAAAAAGAAGAAATGATGCGTCATACGGTTCTTGGGTACCAATTGCTCAAAAATGTATCTGCTCTTAATGAGGGTGTAAAGATGGCGGCGCTTCAGCATCATGAGAAGGTTGACGGAACAGGTTATCCGCTCGGCATTGATGCGACGAAGATAAACCCGTACGCCAAGATCGTAGCGATTGCTGATATATTTCATGCAATGACTTTGAACAAGGCATACAGGAAAGCTGCATCTCCATATCTCGTATTGGAACAAATCCAAAGCGATTCCTTCGGGAAGCTGGATCCTACTTATGTCCGTACATTTGTAGAGAAGGCTACTCAGTTCCATAATGGGACGGTCGTTAAGCTTAGCGATGAACGTATTGGAGAGATTGTATTCTCGGATCGTAATTATCCGACTAGGCCTTGGGTATCCATTGAAGGTGTCATTGTAAACTTAATCGTAGACAGGCATCTTCATATTAAAGAAGTGCTCAGATAAGCGAATTCGTCAAAACTTTAAGTAAGTACAGTGTAATGATAAGGAGACTAAACGAAGTCTTCTCACCGTAACACTGTACTTACTTTTTTTATTGTATTAGAAGAATAATTAATGAAAGTTAGGAAATTATATAATATGTTGTAGCAAGTTATATTGTTTAAACAAGCCATTATGGCTAGCTGCAAAGGTGAAAAGAAGGTATGAAATGCTAATGCAAAAAGTTTTTCGCAAATAATGAAAAAAACACTTGCAATGCCATAGGCGCCTATGATATATTATCTAGGTCGCCAACGAGATACACGGTCGACAAGAGAGAAAAGATTGCTCTTTGAAAACTGAACAACGAGTAATAACTGCCTCGCAAATCCTT